>JBCDHO010000230.1:0-4961 GCA_038749855.1 Pseudomonadota bacterium | reverse complement strand
GGGCAGCTCGACGCGGTCGAGCAGGAACAGGCCCAGGTTGAACCAGGCTTCCGGGCGTTTCGGTTCGAGTTCGACGGCCTTGAGGCCATGCTCGAGCGCGTTTTCCCGATCGCCCAGGTCGGAAAACACGGCGCCCAGATTCATATGCGCCCCGCCGTAGCCCTCGCGGAGCGCCAGGGCCTTTTCGAGCTGACCGGCGGCGGCTACCAGCGTGCCCGCCTTGTGCATGGCAAGGCCCAGATTGCTGCGCAGCACCGGGTGCTCCGGCATCTGGTCCACGGCCTGGCTGATGAGTTCGACGGCCTCGTCCGGCGCGCCGGACTGCAGGGCCACCAGGCCGAGCAGATGCAGCGCGTCGGCGTGCTTCGGATTCAGTTCCAGTGCCTGGCGATACCGTTCGCGGGCCGCTTCAAGGTCGCCGGCCTGCTGGCGCGCCATACCCTCACGGACGAGGGACTGGGCCGATGGGGACATAGGGAATGTTCCAGAAGTCCGGGTCGATGAGCAGGCCATAATAGCGGAAGGGCCAGTCGATCACGGGGCGCGGCTGGTAGGTTCGCGTCGTGTGATGGGCCAGCAGCGGCTCGGGCCCGTCCGCATAGGTCAGCAGCTCCACTTCCAGGGCCTGGCCATCCTGCATATCCAGCAGGGGCGTGGGAATCTGCCACGTGAGGCCGTGGGTGCCCGGCAGTACGCCATCGTCGGGCGTATCCGCCACGGGCAGTTCCAGGGACAGGTGTGTCCTCGTCAGGGGCGTACGCGCCAGGACGCGGCCCTGGCTGTCGCGCAGGATGATGCGCACACGCAGATTTTTGTGCGGCAGGGCGGGGTCGAGTGCCTGCACCCGCACCAGCCCCTCGGCACTGATGGCCGTGATCTCTCCCTGTTCGACTGCGTCGCTGCGGGACGGATGATCCTCCGTATCGGCCCAGGCCATGTTCGGATAGGTCGGCGTCCCGGTCTTGATGGCTTGACCCAGCAGTTCCAGCGTCTCGCGGAACGCGGTGCCGCCCCCGGCGGTGCGCCCGTCCCAGGTTTCCGGGAAGCGGTCCATGCCGATGCCCTCGGTCGGGTTCGGCGCCTCGAAGGACCACAGGAAGGGGATGACGGCGATAAAGCGCGGCTCGGACTGGACCAGCTCCCAGTGGTGCAGGAGGCGTCGGCTGAGCACTTCAGGCCAGTCGTCCCGGTCCGTGCTGGCGTGCCGTGCCCAGGTCTCAGGCACGGCGATCAGGCGCTGCTCCGGGGTCATATTGGCCAGCAGGCGTCCGTAGAGCTGAATATAGGAGCGGTCCTCGCAGGCCTCGAACAGATTCTCATAGCAGTTGAAGCCAATCCAGTCGTAGCCCGTCGGGATGGAGAAAAAGCGGTGGTGCAGCTCGTAGCCGGAAAGAATCGCGCCGCGCGGCTTCTCCGGGAACACCGCCTCCAGGTGTGCCAGCACCCGATTGAGGTCGGCCTCGATGTCGTCATAGACCTCGCCGGTGACGTACTCCTCGAAGACATTCGGGTCCCGCGCCCGGCGGAACTCGCGAAAGGGCTCATCCTTCGGGTACAGCATGAGCACCGTGTCCAGCAGTTCCTCATTTTCCAGGCGGGCGCGCAGGTCAATCAGGGTTTCCTCGATCACGGCATCGGGCAGAGGCGTGCCCTCGGCATTGGCAAACAGGAATGGCTCCAGGCTCAGCACCGCCTGCACATCGTGGTCGCGCGCCTCGCGCACGCGAGCCACCATGTCCTGCATTGCCGCCGTACGGTTGTCGCCCACGTAGACATGGATCCAGGTCAGCGTCGTGAACGGCGCCAGCTCCGCCGTGTAGTTCCAGTGGTTCATGGCGCTGGCGTAGAAGCCGAAATGCTCGACATGCCCCACGATCGGCGTGTCATCCTGGTGGTCCGCTTCGGCCACTGATGTCTGTGGGCCAGGCGGTACGGCCACCGGCCCCGTGACCCACTGGGCCTGGGCCAGGCTGCTTCCGGAGGCCCACAGCACCAGGCTGGTGACCAGGCCCCAGAAAAGCAGGCCGGCACCCAGCCCGAACAGCCGGGTTCGGGCCGCCTGGCGCTGGTCGGAAAACGCTGTTGATTGCTTCGCTCGCATCGGTCTCGCATGCAGGATTCAGGGACTGTGACAGTAAGGCAGGGCGAAGGGTCCAGGCTTGCCCCGAATGGACATTCCTTTGACGGAACCAGGCTTTGGGTCAAGCTGCAGAATGGAACGGGAACTGCCATCAATCCATCACATGCGCTTGCTAGCCTTGGGCGCAAGGCGGTGTTACGTGGCCAGGGTCGCCCTGGGTCCGGGACACCACCCAGCCCGAAAGGCCCGTGGCCCTTGAGCCACAGATCGGGGAGCAACTGAATTGGACACGCTCATTCGTTACCTGTTGCTGTTCCGTTTTTCCGCCTGGCCCGGAAAGCAAGGCATCGCACGGCCGACAGCGCGGCATTTTCTGGTGTCCTTCCTCATGCTTCTGGGCCTGCCCTTACTCCTGATCTACCACGCCATCGGGTTTGCGCTGGATGAACTGCTGTTTCGGGGCTATCGGCGCGAACCCATCGAGCAGCCCCTGTTCGTGCTTGGCCCGCCGCGGTCCGGTACCACGACGGTCCACGAGGCGCTGGCCGAAGACTCGCGCTATACAACGTTCAGCACCTGGGAGTGCCTGTTTGGTCTGTCCGTGACCTGGCGGCGCTTCTGGATGGCGGTCGGGCGCGTGGATCAGCGCATCGGTCGCCCGCTGGGCCGGCTGGCCGACACCGTGACGCGATGGGTGGCCGGTGGCTTCGACGACATCCACCCGGTGGACCTCAAGGCGCCGGAAGAGGACTACTTTGCCCTGCTGCCGCAGCTGTGGTGCTTCCTGCTGATAGTGCCCTTCCCGGATGCGCCCTGGCTGTGGCGCTGGGGGCGCTTCGACGAGGCCCTGACGCCCAAAGAGAAGGAACGCATCATGGCCAGCTATCGGCGGGCCATTCAGCGGCATCTTCATGCGAACCCCGGCAAGCGTTACCTGGCCAAGAACGCCGCCTTTGCGCCGCTGGTTCACAGCCTCCTGGAGACGTTTCCGGATGCGCGTGTCGTCTGCTGCATGCGCGCGCCCCGGGCGGCGCTGTCTTCGCAGCTTTCCTGCCTGCACCCGTCGCTGGAGTCGTTCCACGGCGCGTACGACCGCAAGCGCTTCGGCGAGCGGATGACGGGGCTCTATGGGTTCTATTACCGGAATCTGCTCGATGGCCTGACCCAACCCGGTCAGCACCGGGTGGCGTTTCTGCCGCTTCCGGCGCTGGCCAGCCTGGATCGCGCCATTCGTGACTGCTGTGCGTTGCTCGGTATTGATGTGACGCCGGAACACCGTGAGCGCCTCGTCTTGCGTTCGCAGCGCCTGGGCCCCTGGCGCTCAGGGCATCAGCACGATCCGGCGACGCTTCCCGTCCGCTCCGAGCTGGTGGATGCGGCCTTTGAGGGTCTTGACCAGCGCTTCGATTTCCACGGCGATCGGGTCCAGGGCCTGCAGGTGGAACAGGACGAGCTGGCGCGGGTGGCAGGCCTGTGAGGACGCCATCAGAATCGCTGCGCGTGGCCATCGTTTCCGATGCGGCCCCGGAGCGGAACGGCGTCGGAACCTACCATCGGGATCTGAGCGCGCACCTGGGGCGTTGTATTGATCGAATTGCCCTGCTGTGCCCGGAATTCGGTGACACGCCCTTGCCGCAGTGGGTATCCGTTCCCTTGCCCGGCGATTCGACGCAGCGTCTCGGGGTTCCTTCGCCCTTTGAACTCAAGCGCCGGCTCCTGGCGCTGCAGCCGGATACGGTCGTTGTCGCGACCCCCGGCGTGCACGGCTTGCTCGGCGCACGCTACGCGAATCAGCTCGGTGCCCGGGTTGTCTACGTCATGCACACGCACTATGAAAACCTCACGCGCCTGTACTGGCGCGGGCTGATGCGCCCGGTGAACCAGGCCTACCTGCGGACGGCCAACCGGCATCTCCTGCACCGCGCGGACCGTGTTGCGGCGGTTTCCGAGGAAATGCGTGAGCTGGCCCTTGATGGCGGTGCCGCAAACGTGGAGCTTGTCGGCACGCTGCTGCCGGCCTCCTTCCTGGACACGCCGCTACCGCAACGGGGTGAAGGACTGGAGCGGATTCTGTTTCTGGGCCGCCTGGCCGCCGAAAAACGGGTTGGCACGCTGATTGAGGCCGCTGAGCGGATGTCGGGCAGGCGCTTTGTCATTGCCGGTGAGGGGCCCTTGCGCGGCGAGGTCGAGTCCGCGGCGGTGCGCCTGCCGAACCTGGACTACCTGGGCTGGATCGAGCGCAAGGATGTACTCGAACTGCTGGATTCGGTCGACATGCTGGTGCTCCCCTCGCAGGTGGAGGCCTTCGGCACCGTTGCCCTGGAAGCGCTCGCGCGCGGCGTGCTGACGCTGGTCTCCCGCGGTAGTGGCATTCGTGACTGGCGAGCGCTGGGTCGTGCCCTGTTCACCATTGGCGAGGATGAGACCGTGGCTGGCGCCATCGAACGCGTTTCCGCCGTTGATCCCAGCCTGCGACGACGCAAGGCTGCCCTCGGAATCCATGCGGCGCGCGGCATGGCAAGCGACACGCTGAACCAGTGGCTTGAGCTGCTGCAGCCCGGTGACCAAGTGGCCCGGGAAAACGTGAGCAAGCCGTGATGCAGACCCTGGTTTCCCTTCATGACGTCATGCCGGACTCGCTGGATGCGGTGCAATGGCAGCTGGATATGCTGGCGGCGGAAGGCGTGCAGCGGGCGACGCTGCTGGTTGTGCCAGGCCTGGACTGGACGGCCGGGCAGGTGGAGCAGCTGCAAGACTGGCAGGACGCGGGTCATGAGCTGGCCGGGCACGGGTGGGTGCACCGCGCCTGGCATGTGCGCGGTCCCCGGCACCGGCTCTACTCCGCCCTGGTATCGCGCCAGGCGGCTGAGCACCTTGCCCT
>JBCDHO010000229.1:0-4984 GCA_038749855.1 Pseudomonadota bacterium | reverse complement strand
CGCGCCCGAACTCTGCGGGAAGCGAAGGAATCGCGACCGGCGTATCGCAGGCATGGAGGACCCCTGATGCGTCAGGTCACGGACATATCGGCCTATCCGCTCTCACCGGCGCTGACGCGTCGCGTCGTCAACTATCTGAATTGGTTCCGGCTCTTCATTTCGCTGGCGCTGTGCGTTGCGCTGCTCGGCGACCTGTTGATGAATGGCCAGAACTTCAACAGCGCCAGCCTGCCGGCCGCAGCGCTCCTGGCCTATGTCCTGTTCGCGCTGTACTTTGTCATGGCTGCGCGCAAGCCCGATAACTCCTTTTACCACCTGGCGCTTCAGTCCCTGGTGCTCGACGTCATCCTCATTACGATGCTGCTGCACGCCTTCGAGGGCCTGGCGGTTCTGCTGGTGTTCGTCGGTGCCGTTGCGGGAATCCTGCTGCCCTTGAGACTGGCGCTGTTTGTGTCCTCGCTCGCGGCGCTGGCCCTGGTCACTCAGCCGATCGTCGCTGACCTCGCTGGCGTCGAGAATCCCGGACGCCTGGTGACCGCCGGGTTCTACGGCCTATCCGTCTTGGTGATTACCATCCTGACCCACCTGCTGGGGCAGTGGGCCAAGGACTTCCGGGTCATGGCAGAGCGGCAGGCCCAGGCAGTGCTGCGCCTGGAGCAGGTCAACGAACTGATCATCCGCCGCCTGCGCAGCGGGGTGCTTGCGGTGAGCCCGGACGGCGAAATCAAGATGATGAACGAGTCTGCCTGGTACCTGCTGGGTAGTCCGGCGCCGCACGAGCGGCAACTCAGTTCCTTGTCCCCGGAGCTGCGCATCGCTCTGCAGCAATGGAATCGGGACCCACGCAAGGAGCCGAAAACGCTGGCGTTGAACGCCACGCAGGCGCAAGTCGCGCCCAAGTTTGTCGCCCTGCCAGGTGGCCGGGACATCTCTACCATTATTTTCCTAGAAGACAACGACGTGGTTGCCCGGCGCGCTCTGGAGATGAGCTCCGTGGGCCTGGCCAAGCTGTCAACGAGCATTGCCCATGAAATCCGCAATCCACTGGCCGCGGTCAGCCACGCTGCCCAGCTCTTGGAGGAAGACGAGCTCGACGAGGGCCAGGCTCGGCTCGTGGACATTATTCGCAATCAGTCGCGCCGCATGAACGGCATCATCGAAAACATTCTGCAAATTTCCCGGCGGGAAAAATCCCAGGTTGAGGTCATCGCGCTCAACAGCTGGCTCAAGGAACTGCTCTCAGAGTTCGATGCAGCCCTGGGGCGAACGACCTTCGAACTGGTCCGCTCGGATGGCACAGACGATACCAATGTGCTTTTCGACCGCAGCCAACTGCACCAGGTGCTCTGGAAACTCATGGAAAATGCCTTGCAGCACCTGGGTGATGACAACGAGTCTCCTGAACTGACCCTGCGCCTCAGCACGGACCGCAGTGCGAACTTCTGTGTTCTGAGCATCGAGGACAACGGTATGGGCATCCCGGATGACCGGGTCGGCGAAATCTTCGAGCCGTTTTACACCACGCGCAAAGACGGTACGGGCCTGGGCCTGTATATTGCGCGTCAGTTGTGTGAGGCGAACCAGGCCGAACTGACGGTAGAATCAAAGCCTGACGAAGGAACACGATTTCGCATTCGCATGGCGCTTGCGGGCCGGGCACGGGCGACCGGCGCCGAGATCGAGCGCATGCGCGTGCAGGCGAGGGGGAGAGCATGAACGACTCACAGCGCGTACTGATCGTCGACGACGAGCCGGACATTCGCGAACTGCTGATCCTGACACTCAGTCGCATGGGGCTGGATGTCACAGCCGCCGAGGATCTGGGCCGGGCGCGACGGGCGCTCGGTGAGCAGGCCTTCAGCTTCTGTCTGACGGACATGCGGCTCCCGGACGGTAATGGCCTCGACCTGGTGCAGGAAATCACCGATGCCCATCCCGAACTGCCCGTCGCCGTCATCACCGCTCATGGCCGCGTCGAGGATGCCGTGCACGCCCTGAAGGTGGGCGCCTTCGATTTCGTCAGCAAGCCCGTCGACCTGGACATGCTCCGCAAGCTGGTCAACACGGCCCTGAAGCTGCGCGCCGGCGAAAAGGTGGATGTCGACTCACCCACCAGCGACACCAATGAGGACGATCCTGCGCTCGGACGCATGATTGGCAACTCACCGGCCATGGGCCGCGTGCGCACCATGATCCGCAAGCTGTCACGGAGCCAGGCACCGGTGCTCATATCCGGGCCCAGCGGTTCGGGCAAAGAGCTGGCTGCCCGCCTGATCCACGACCTCGGACCCCGCATCGACAAGCCCTTTGTCCCGGTCAACTGCGGCGCCATCCCGACAGAACTGATGGAAAGCGAGTTTTTCGGCCACAAGAAGGGCAGCTTCACCGGCGCCGATGCCGATAAGCAGGGCCTGTTCCAGGCCGCCGATGGCGGGACCCTGCTGCTGGACGAGGTGGCTGATCTGCCCTTGCACATGCAGGTCAAACTGCTCCGCGCCATCCAGGAGAAAGCTGTTCGCCCCATTGGCGCGCGGGAAGAGGTCTCCGTGGATGTGCGCATTCTTTCGGCCACGCACAAGGCGCTGAAGCCGCTGGTCGAGGAAGGCAAGTTCCGCAGCGACCTGTACTTCCGCCTCAACGTCATCGAGCTGGCCATGCCCAGCGTCTGTGACCGTGAAGGCGATATTCCCCTGCTTGCCAACCACTTCTTGGGCGAAATTACCAAGGAATGGGATACACCGGCGCCTACCATCTCGATCGGCGCCATGACCCAGCTCGAACAGCACCCCCTATCCGGCAACGTGCGGGAACTCATCAATATCTTGCAGCGCGCGGTGACCATGGCCGAAGGCGACACGATCGAGCCCGATGACCTGATGCTGGAGCAGGGCGTGATTGCCCAGGCCGAGGCGCCGGTTCCGGCGGCGGCGGCCATAGCCGGTCATGCCATGCCGGTCGGCGAAGGGCCCTTCGCCGCGATGAACCCGGCTGCAGCGGGTGCGGCAGCTGCCGCCGGCAACGGTACGCCCGACCGCCCGGGAGACCAGTCCCTGGACACCTTCATGGAAGACATCGAACGCAAGGCCTTGCAGGAAGCACTGGAAAAAGCGCGCTGGAACAAGACCAAGGCGGCCGAGTTACTGGGCATCAGCTTTCGATCCTTGCGGTACAAGCTGAAAAAGTACGAGATCGATTGAGCGCGCTGCGGCGAAACCTGGGCGGGGAGTGAACATGAGCAGCGTTGAATGGGAACGGGCGCGACACACAGCCGAAAGAAGCTCATCAGTCGGTCAGCTCAACGCCCTCCCCGAAGCCGAACTCCCACAACACCCTGAGCTCATATTGGCCGCCTTCCGCGACTGCCGCCGTCATAGCCTCGACCTCGCAGCGCCGCTCTCGCCCGAGGATATGCAGCTGCAGTCCATGCCGGACGCAAGCCCCACCAAATGGCACCTTGCGCACACGACCTGGTTTTTCGAGACTTTCATCCTCCAGCACCACGAGCCCAACTTTCGCTGGTTCGATGCGTCGTTTTGCGTCCTGTTCAACAGCTACTACAACGGGGTGGGCGCGCAGTTCTCCCGACCGCATCGGGGTCTGCTGTCGCGGCCATCGCTGTCACGGGTACTGAGCTACCGGGAAGCGGTCAACGACCGTATCGAGCAGCTGCTCACGGGCCTGGGCGCCGCAGGTGCCGACCGGGGCAGTGCCGTTACGCTTCCCGCTGGCGACGCCTCAACGCGGATTCCCTGCCTGGTTCGCCTGGGGGTGAACCATGAGCAGCAGCACCAGGAACTGCTGCTGACGGACATCAAGCACGCGCTGGCACAGAATCCAGCCTGGCCAGCCTACGTGGCCACAGGCCAGGGAACGCCGGCGACCGCAGCCATCGCTGCGATTGACGCTGGTGCCGCTTTAGAGGTCGACCCGCTCACCTGGATCGACCTTCCCGAGGGCCTCGCGCGTATCGGTCACCAGGGCCCCGGGTTTCATTTCGACAACGAGGGTCCAGCGCACGAAGCGTGGCTGCCCGGCTGCCAGCTGGCTTCCCGGCCGGTCAGTAATGGCGAGTGGCTCGCCTTCATGGCCGATGGTGGCTACGAGAATCCACTGCTTTGGCTCGACGAAGGCTGGGCCTGGCGACGGACGAACAACGTGCTGTGTCCGCTGCACTGGCGCCGGGGCGAAGGCGGCTGGTCACAGTTCACCCTGCGGGGCGAACAGGCCGTTGATCCGGCGCACCCGGTCGCCCATGTGAGCTATTACGAAGCTGAAGCCTACGCACGCTGGGCCGGGGCGAGGCTGCCGACGGAATTCGAACGTGAAGCCGCGGAGCGACAAGCAGTCTGGAGCACGGCTGGACCCGACGACGAGACGGCAAGCGTCAAGTCGCAGGGAGCAACGCCGTCAGACCACATTGCGGTGGAGGAGTATGTCCGCAACTGGGAATGGACCGGCAGCGCCTACCTGCCCTACCCGGGCTTCCAGGCCGCCACCGGCGCCGTCGGCGAGTACAACGGCAAGTTCATGGTGAACCAGATGGTGCTTCGGGGCGCCTCGGCCGCCACGCCGGAGGGCCACAGTCGGGTGAGCTACCGGAACTTCTTCCCGGCACATGCACGGTGGCAGTACACCGGAATGCGCCTGGCCCGCGGGACTGGGGCCTGATTGTGATAGGCCCCTTCGCGTTAGCACGCGAGTGACAATTTTTGTCAGCTTTTGACCCTGAACGTGACAGAAGTCATGGGTCACCGGACGAAAAGAGACGCTAAGCCATTGTTTCTTCGTTATGGCTTGGTTGGCACCGATTTTGTATCTAACTATCGCATCCCGCGATTTTTGAGGGGTAATCCGGGTGACCTGCAGTCGACTGCTCAGGCGCCCATCCAATACGAAGATACCAATGGAGGGTATTGAGCATGCGTACCATGAAACGAGTACAGAAGGGTTTCACCCTGATCGAACTGATGATCGTGATCGCGAT
>JBCDHO010000228.1:0-4997 GCA_038749855.1 Pseudomonadota bacterium | reverse complement strand
GTGCGCTGAGCGGCAGGCTCAGGCGCGCGACCAGGCATCCGCGCCGGCACGCATCTCTACCGGCAAGCACAGCGCCAGGGCGTTGCATTTCGGTCGATTCCTGCCCAACACTTGGGGGCCATGGACTACCTCACCCTCAAGGCCCTGCACCAGCTGCTGGCGCTGGTCAGCGTGACCGGCTTCATCGCGCGCTGGTCCTGGCGCCTGCGCCGACCGGACTGGCGTCCTACGGGACTGCTGCGGGCCGCGCCGCATGGGCTGGACACGCTGCTGGTGATTTCCGGCCTGTGGCTGGCGGCCCGGATCGACGCGTTTGATCAGGCCTGGCTGCATGCCAAGCTTGCGGGGCTGGTGGTGTACATCGTCCTGGCCTGGCTGGCCTTTCGAACGACGGATCGCCGGGGACTGTCGCTGGCACTTGGGCTCTCGGCCCTTGCCTGCATCGCCTGGGTGGCCACGGTGGCCGTGACGCATCAGGCCGGCGGGATTCTGAAGGGCATTTGAGGCCCGCCCGCAGGAAACGGACGATCAAAACGCAGCTTGAGCCCGGCCCCGAGCGGGACCGGGCTTCAGTCTTTAGTCCGTTTCGATCGTGGACCAGGCGTAAACGTGGTTCGGGTCATTGAAGCGCGTCACCGTTTCGATGCTCTGCTCCAGATCACGCAGCATGGTCTTCAGGGGCGATGGCTCAGCAACGGCAAGGTCATCGAAGAGACCGCTGTCCGCCATGAAGTCGCGGATGAGCTGTTCCTGGAAGTCCAGCTCCTTCTCGATGTAGCGCACCGTGTAGCTGCCCTCACCCAACTCGGCCAGCTCCGCCGCGGCAGCGATGGCGTCGTTCAGGTCACCCAGGCTGTCGACCAGGCCGAGTTCATAGGCGTCCTCGCCGCTCCAGACGCGGCCCTGGGCCACGGCGTCGACTTCTTCGAGGGTCATGTCCCGGGACTCGGCGACGCGCTCGAGAAACCCGCGGTAACCCTCTTCGATGCTGATCTGGATGGCCCGGCCAATCTGCTCCGGCAGCTCGCGATCGGGACGCAAGCCGGCAATCGGGGCGGTGACAATGCCGTCCACCCGCACGCCGAGATATTCCTCCAGCGGGCGCTGGTAGGTCGGGATCATGGCAAAGATGCCGATGGAGCCGGTGATCGTGCTGGGGTGCGCCCAGATCTGATCCGAGGCCGTGCTGATCCAATAGCCACCGGACGCGGCCACGCTGCCCATGGAGGCAATGACCGGAAGGCCTTTTGCTTGTGCGGCCTCGAGCTCGCGGCGAATGACTTCCGATGCGAAGGCGCTGCCACCGCCGGAATCGACACGCAGGATGATGGCCTTCGTGTCCTCATCATTGTGCGCCTTGCGAATCAGGGCAGCCGTTGAATCACCACCGATCGTGCCCGCCGGGTGCGAGCCGTCAAGGATGGTGCCCCGGGCAACCACCACCGCTACCGTGTTGCCTTCGGTCTCGCGGCCGAAGCGGTCGCCACCGAGCGCGGTCAGGTACTCACCCATACCCGTCCGGCGGTAGCTCTTCGACTCCTCGTCTTCGCCGATCAGCCCCACCAGGTATTCACGCATTTCCACGCGGGTCAGAAGCTGGTCGACCATGCCGAGGTCCAGGGCGGCCTGCGCCATGTCTCCGTCCACGCTGGCGAGGACCGTGTCGAATTCCTGCGCGTAGCGATCAATGGTCTCAGCGCCCAGGCCGGTCGCCTCACCGACCTCTTCGAGGTACTGGCGCCAGATATCGCCCAGCCATTCCTCGTTGGCCTCCCGCGCCGCATCGGACATGCCCGTGAGCAGGTAGGGCTCAACGGCAGACTTGTAGGTGCCGACCTTGAAGACGTTGATGTCGAAGCCGAACTTGTCGATACCGCCCTTGTAGTAGGTGCGGTAGCGGCCCATGCCTTCGATAATCACCGCGCCCATCTTGTGCATGAGCACCTCGTCGGCGTGGGCCGCGAGGTAGTAGCTGTTCATGTCGTAGCCGTCGGCAACAGCGATGATCTTCTTGCCGCTGGCACGAAAATCATCCATGGCCTCGGCCAGGTCCTGGAGCTTCGTCATTCGACCGCCGCCGAACTGGTTCAGGTCCATCACAATCATGGGCACCCGTGCGTCGTCCTTCGCGGCCTTGATGGCATCCACGACGTCCTTGAGCAGGGTCTCGTTGATCGAGTTGCCCATGAGTTCTTCCTGGAACTGTTCAAAGCCCTGGGCCGTAAGCTGTTCAACCAGCGTCCCGCTCGGGGCGATCACCAGTGCCGCACCGTCTTCGATGACCGGCGTGTCATCGCGGAACACCAGGACCAGAACACCGACCACGATGGCCAGGAACAGAACGTTGATGGTAAAGCGGCGGGCAGAATCAACACCGCGCCAGGTGGCGCCAAGCAGGCGCGCCAAGGGATTGGGCTTACTCATGGGATGACCTTACAGAGTGGAAAAAAAGAGGGACTAGCTTAGCCTTTTGTGGCTCCGGCGTCCCAGGAGTTCAAGGGGCAGCGCCAAAAGGAGGCATGCGAGGGCAATCCAATCCGCCAAAACCACCCGCTCGAGGGCCGCATTGACCGGCCCTTCCGCCGAGGCCAGCCACAGGAAGCTGACCACGCTGACAAACCCCGGCGCCCTCACGAACGAGACCCCAAACGATGCAGAACCAACACGATCACCATGCCGGCCAGCATCAGACCGAAGGCGCCAGCGACCGTGCCATCAAACGCTGCGGGCCAGACTGGATCGACACCGACCAGCTTGTCCTCGCCGCGCACGGTCGCGTAGCGCCGCTCCTGGAAAGGCCAGATCACCCAGAGTGAGCCCATCAGAACCCCGATGATCGTCAGCATGGTGGCCTCGTGGAACCGGGCAAGCAGCCAGGTGACGACCCGGGAAAAGGCCAGCAGGCCACAGGCCATGCCGGCAATAAAGACGACAATCACGGGAAGATCGAAGCGCCCCAGCGCATCGATGATGTAGGCGTACTTGCCCAGAATGAGCAGGATGAAGGAACCAGAAATACCCGGCAGCAGCATGGCGCTGATGGCCACGAAACCGCACAGGAAGATGAACCACAGGGCGTTTGGCGTGGCCACGGGCACCAGGTTAACCACGGTGAAACCGACCACGGCGCCCAGTAGCACCCAGGCCGCCTGCCGCAGACCCAGGGCTGACGTCTCGCGCAACAGCACGACCACGGACGCGGCAATCAGGCCGAAGAACAGGCCGTAGACCAGCTCGGGCTGTGTCTCGATCAAGGTCGGCAGGGGCACGACCCGGGTAAAAAACATCAGCGCAACGAAAATGCCCAGGCCAAGCGGGATGAGGAACCCAAGGTCGTTACGCGCCAGGGCGGCGCCGAAGCGGCCCCGCAGCAAATCGCTGAGCCAGTCACGATCAAAGGAGCGAACGGCCCCCAGCAGACGCTCATAGATGCCCAGGATCAGCGCCATTGTGCCGCCGCTGACGCCGGGGATGATATCGGCGCTGCCCATGGCAAAGCCGCGCCCGATGGTGCGCAGTACGGGCGTCGACGGTCCAACCAGCCCCTTAGCTCCCTGGTGCTCCTGCTTCACGGCTGTGCCAGCCAGCCGATCTCCCCGGCGGTCATCGGCCCAACCACGGCGCCGGCCAGCGAGGCGGGCATCCGCGATTCGCGAGGACTCACGGCGATGTAGCCTCCCATGATCTCGGCACGGCGCTGGGGAAAGAGGGGCCGCGCATTCGGATCGGCCAGTCCATCCGGTGGGATAGGGTGGCCCGTGGCGTAGTCGTATTTATCCGTAGCGCCGAACACGTGCAGCAGCTCGTGGGCGACCACGAATCGGTTGCGCGAGGCCATGCGGGGGGAGGCATAGGCGTTGACCAGCGTATAGCGGCCCTTCTGCAGACCCACGGAGCGCTGCAGCCTGGGCATCCCTTCCACGGACCGATAGCGGATAAACACCTGGATGTCAGGGTCCAGCAAACCATCCTGGTGCTCTTGCCGCCAGGCCCACCATCGCATGCGCAGGCTCCACCAGCCGATCGCCAGCGGGTTGTCGGTCTGCGGCAGCGCCGGCGGTTGAGTGAAGGGTATCGGCGCCAGCTGGAAATGCGCCGCGTCGGGAATGCTCAACCCGTAACGGCTTGCCTCCCGGGTAAAAAAGGTGCCGATCTCATCAAAGCTCGAGGCGCGGAGATTCGCGATGTACCGACGAGTTTCGGGCTTGTTGTCCGCGGGAATGGGGTAGACCGTGATCCAAACGGTGCGGTCCCAGGTTGCCAGGCGCGCTGCGCCCAGGAAGTGGTTGCCCGCCACGATGGCAAGCACCACGAGGAGAATGAAAATCCGGACGGCCTTGAACAGGCTCATGGGCGTGCCGGCGGGGTAGCGCGCGTCAGTCCCGGCCGCCAGCGCGAACGACCCGAATCTCGACGTTGTCCGTCGGCGCGTCGCGCGTGAGCACGGGATGAACCGTATCGGTGGTCCACAGCAGGTCGCCGTTGGCGCTGCGAATCTCCGCCCTGACGGCATAGGTCAGACCTTCCTGAACCTGGGCCGGGTCGTACTCAAGCTGGTAGGGAATGGGTACGGACTTGCCCTGGGTGTCGATATTTTGCTCAGCCAACACCCGTACCGGCACGTCCATCACGCTGATATCCAGCAGGCGAACATTCACTGCCGCGTTGATGGGAAGCGCCATGCGCTCCCGGTAGGTCACCGTTCCGCTGAGCGTGGCCAGGCTGGCTTCCGCTGGGTCTGGCTCTGACGACCCGTCGCTACAAGCCGTCAACAACAGGCCCCAAAGGAGACAGATCGGGGCCAGACGCGGCGTCAGCCGCATGCAGCTTCGAGTCGAATCACGACGCGGAAAATGGAGGTCTCACCGGAAATACCCGGGGACTCGCGAACGCCCACGGACACCTCGGTCTCCTTGGTGACCGGCGCTTCGCCCTCGCCGGGGCACTTGAGTGAAATATCCAGGGAGCTGCTGCCCTTGTCGCTAATGAACATGTCC
>JBCDHO010000227.1:0-5007 GCA_038749855.1 Pseudomonadota bacterium | reverse complement strand
TCGTGGTCGCCGTGATCGTGACCTTCATGATCTCCGTGATCATGACCTTCGTGGTCGCCGTGGTCGTGACCTTCATGTTCCCCGTGGTCATGGCCTTCGTGGTCGCCATGGTCGTGGCCCTCATGATCCCCGTGGTCATGGCCGTCATGGTCAGGACTGGGTTTTTCCTCCGCTGCCTGAACGGTCGTGGACGCGGTCGGCGGCGCCGCGAGCAAGGCGCCCAGCGGGTCTGCCGCGGTTGCGGGGTCTTCGCTGTGAAGCCCTTCAAAACCCTGCAATGAAACGAGCACCATGCGATCCACCGACGTCCCCGTGCGGTCGAGGACCCCGGTGACCGTAAATGGATCATCATCATGCATGTGGAAAGACACGTCGCCGGTTCCATGCGCCAGAACGATCTCGCTGCCTTCGCCGTAACTGAAGCGGCGAGCGACCTCGGCGCCGAGCACTGCCTCGTCGGCACCCTGGAACGCCCTGCCATGCTCGAAGGAAAGCGCCTCGCCGCCACTGTGGCGGAAGTGCGTGAAATAGTCCGGGCGTGTGCCGATCACCGGATAGCCGCGCAGGTTGTCGCCCATGGAAATGGGTACCGCCCAGGCGACCGCGTCCAGATCACGAACCGCCTCGAAGGTCTCCCACTCGATCGCATTGGTCGTGGAACCAACGCCGAACACCGTGGCAAGGAGAATCTGCACCGGATTCCCGCGCGAGGCGACGATGAGGTCGATGCCGTCGGCGGAGTTGGCGAAGCCGGCGCGCGCCTCGTGGCGCAATCGGTCAACGCCCACGATCAGGCAGACGCTCAGTGCGATCGATAGGATGGTCAGCAAGGAGACAAAGCGTCGATTCAGCAGGCTCTTAAGGCCGAGACTCATCATGCCGCGGCCTCCTGCAGGTCACCGAGCTCGAGCACCCGATCAAAATGGGGTTCCAGGGTCCGATCATGACTGACGAACAACAGGCTGGCCCCTGCCGTCGAACACTCCCTGAGCAGCAGCTCAACGAATGTGCCTTTCGCGCTCTCATCCAGCGCGGAAGTCGGCTCGTCGGCCAACACCAGGCCCGGCGAGCCGATGAGCGCCCGCGCCGCAGCGACCCGCTGCTGCTGCCCCACGCTGAGCTGGCCTGCCGGCGAGTGAATCAACCCCGGCTCGCCAAGTCCGAGTTCGCCAAGCAGTCGTTCCGCCGTGGCTGAAGGAGAAGGACCCGCTCGTTCTCTTCGCGAGGCAGAGAAGCGGCAGGGCAACAGGACGTTGTCCACGGCACTCAGCCAGGGCAAGAGGTTGAATAGCTGAAACAGCATGCCGAGGTTATCGGCCCGGAAGCGATCACGGCCACCGCCACGTAAGCGCCCCACATCGACCCCATTGACCTCGACCGTTTGAGGGGGCAAATCCACGACACCGGCGATGGCTGCCAGCAAGGTGGATTTTCCACTGCCGCTGGCGCCTCTCAGGTAAAGCGTTTCGCCCCGCTTGAGCGAAAGCCGGTTTATGGACAGCGTGAAGCCGCGCGCGCCAGGCCAACGGTAGTTCAGACCCGATATCGTTAAGACATTCTCACTGGATGCCATGGTACTCCCCAAGGTATTCCTTGATACTTCATGACCGTCCGAGGTCTTCTGATCCGGTCGTGGAAGCTGTAAAATGATATGTTATAACGTTAATAGCTTTTAGGGTGAGATCAGTGATTAAGTCATCAACCGAGGCCGCCCTGGCGCAGGCCAGCAAGCACTGTGCGTCCCGAGGCGTACGATTCACGGCCAAACGACAGACCGTGCTCACCGGTTTGCTTGAGTCGGGTCAGGCGCTCTCCGCCTACGAACTCATGGACTATTGCCGTGACGAGCTCGACATCGAGCTGCTGCCCATGTCCATCTACCGCATCCTCGCATTCCTGGAGCGGGAAATGCTGATCCATCGCGTAAACCTTACGAATAAATATATTGCCTGCGCGCATCTTGCTGACGACTGCGTCCATGAGCCCGGTAAAAATCATGCGTCGCATCTTCTCATTTGTACACGCTGCCACCGCGTGAAAGAAGTCGAAATGCCCCCACAATTACTCCGTTCGATCGTGCGCTCCCTTCAGCCGACCGGCTTCCAGCTGGCCAAGCGACACTTGGAAATCGACTGTCTCTGTAGCGATTGCGCGGAATCCGGAAACGCAACCACATGACCAACGAACAAAAAACGCAACTGCTGGACCGCACCGCCATCGGCCTGTCCGCCCTTTGCATCGTCCATTGCCTCGCGCTGCCGCTGCTGATCGTCCTGCTGCCGTCCCTGGCAGCGCTGCCCTTTGCCGACGAGCGTTTTCACCTGCTGCTCGTGTTTCTCGTGGTGCCGACGAGCGCCATCGCGCTCTTCATGGGCTGCCGGCGCCATCGCGACCGCTCGGTGCTGGCCTGGGGGCTCACCGGCGTTGTGATCCTGTTGCTTACCGCCCTATACGGCCATGACCTGGTTGGGGAAGTTGGCGAGCGCGCTTTCACGGTGCTGGGAGCGGTCATGGTCGCCATTGGCCACATCCGGAACTTCCGCCTCTGCCGTTCTGACGCCTGCGCCCACTAGGCTCAGGCGAGCCCCGGTTTACCAGGGATTCGGACGCTACCTGGGCGCAGCAGCCCGGCTTGACCGGCGGTCTGCATACAGCACTTCAGGCGCGTGCTGGCAAACGACCTGTAGCGATTCATGCTTAAGCGACACCATCTCAGCGTCGGTGGGGGCGGCCTCCTCCGCGAGTACCTCGCCGCTCGCGTGCTGCAGCACCAGGCGCAGTCCGTGATCATCGTGCACGCCGCCGTCCCCAACATTCCATCGCTGAAGCATCAGTCGACCTGATGCGGTGTCCTGCCAGCCCCCCTGGTCATGCAGCCAAACGGTGGTTTGAACGTCTCCTGCCCCAAGTGTGCAGAGAAAGGGTCGAACCGCACGGGACCGGTTGGGCGTATCGCCCTTCATGCCGAACAGATAGGTGCCATCCAGCGCCAGGCCCCGATCCGCGAACTGAATCTCGTCGTGGCCCAGCAGCAGGTACTCCTCCAGAACAATCTCCTGCCCGAAGGCTTCGGAGTCAAACCGACAGGCACCAGGGTCCAGTTCGCCACGAAAATAGTTGCTCTCCCGGCGCCACCAAAGATCGCACCCATCCCAGACGGTGGTTTGATCGGGCCTAAGTCCCTCAAGCAGCGAGGGCTCACGGTAGGCACCCCGTAATGCCTCAACCTCGTCCGGGACGTGGACACGCAGGCGGATGGCCTGGCGATCATGATCGAGTGTCATGACGTAGATTCTTTGCCGGTAGACCTTTTCCGGGTCCCCATCCCGGTATTGCTCGGCGTAAAACACCACCTCACCAAACGCCGGCAAATCCACCCGACGGAAGATCGAATGGCGACGGTAGTTTCGGAGCGCCGCGGGCACCGCATCCAGCGCGTCGGTGCGCGTTTGCAGCGCGCTGTCGTAGCGGCCTGGGAACCAGGAGAGGAAACGCTCGAACTGTTCCTCCAGTGACCGGGCAACAGGGTCCTGCTCAGATCCGATCAGTGGCGCGGGTAAGAGCAGCAGCGTCAGAATGACGACCTTCAGTCGTAGGACCCGCCGGGTTATCGTCCGCCGGTTGTCCAACTCAATCGAGCCGCTCAGAGCAGTTGCCGCCGCCGGGCCACAGGGACAACCGCCATCAGGAGCAGAATCACCATCAGGGGAGCTGACAGGTTGCTGGGCACTGAGAACGGCGTGACCAGACGGAAGGCAACGGTGATGTCGTCACTATCGTTCACTTCGGCCGGCTCACCACCGATTTGAAAATCTTCGCGATTAATGACCGTCGTGCCAGGGCCGAAGTCATCATCCGCGTTACGCCAGTTGAAAAAACCGATCCCCCCTGGCTGAATGTTGAAGCCGAAGACATTCTGACCGGCACTGTCACGAACGGCCTCCAGCACGCCCGCGTCGTTGAATACGAACAGCAGATCACCGTTGACGCCGTCAATACCATTAATGCCACGCCCGCCACCACTGAACCCATCGCCGACAGAACTGCTGATCGTCCAGCTGACCAGGTTGGCGCCACCGTCTGCGCTGGCGTTGTAGGTACTGCCGGGTTCGACAACCCCTTCTCGGAAGGTAAAGGTCATGCCAAAGTCTTCATCGCCCTGGCAATCGGTCGGGATGATGCAGACCGCTTCGAAGGTGACCGATCGGGCGTGTGCGTTTACCGACAGCGCCAGGGTCAAAATGAATCCAACAACAATCTGTGCAACAACACGCATGAGACCACTCCTCAAAGGCCCGCGGAAACCCTAACCGAGCGTCCGTAGGGATGTCCATGCAACGACTGTCGTCAGACCGCAGCGAAGAGCGAGCATTGTCGGCGGCATGTCATTGAGATTGTGCTATTTTGTATCCTTAATGTGATCGCGGCCTGTTCACCGCAACCAAGGGGTCATCACCATGCCTTTGCGCTCTATTTTTTCACGTCGTGCTTTGTGTGCGTCAATTTGCGTCGCACTCGGCACCCAAGCCCACGCCACTGTCACCGTGAACAACGAGGCAGAGCTGGTTGCGGCCCTGAACACGGTCGCGAGCGGAGGCGATGATGAAATCGCTTTTGCTTCAGACATCATGCTGACCCGTCCGCTCCCGTTCATACTTTTTGAGGAGCCGTTCACGATTGAAGGCAACGGCTTCACGCTAGACGCGGATCGACAAAGCCGCGCGTTGACCATAATCACTGGAGTCGAAGTCGCCATTCGGAACCTCACCATCGCCAATGGGTTCGCCCTCGGCGGCTTCGGCAGTGACGGTGGCGGAGGTGGCGCTGGTATTGGCGGCGGGCTCTTTTTTCTCGGTTACTTGGGTGGGAGTCTGGCGCTTGAAGGAGTGACCTTCCAGGGGAATGAAGCGCAGGGCGGCGATGGCGGCGAGGGGTCCGGCGGCGGTGGTGGCGGCTTCGGCTCAGCCCGAGGCGGCTTTGGCTCCTTCGGTGGTGGCGGCGGCGGTG
>JBCDHO010000226.1:0-5018 GCA_038749855.1 Pseudomonadota bacterium | reverse complement strand
TGCACCGTGCACCGTGCACCGTGCGTTGTGCACCGAGGCACTTCGCATGACTCTACGTTTACTCCCGCAGGTACTTAGCCAGCCACTCATTCACCTGCTCGTGCCAGTGCTTGGAGTTGTGCGGTTTGAGTACCCAGTGATTCTCATCCGGGAAGTACAGGAAGCGGCTCTCGATGCCCCGGCGCTGTAGCGCGGTGAAGGCGGCGATGCCCTGCGTCACCGGTACCCGGTAGTCCAGCTCGCCATGGATGACCAGCATTGGCGTTTGCCACTGGTCCACATATAGGGCCGGGTTCTGTTGCTCGTGGCCCTCGGGGTTCATGAAGTACGGGCCATCGTGCTCCCACTCGGGGAACCACAGCTCCTCGGTCGTGTAATACATCGAGCGGTTGTCGAAGATGCCGTCGTGGTTGACGAGGCAGCGGAAGCGATCGGACCAGTTGCCGGCGAGCCAGTTGATCATGTAGCCGCCATAGGACGCGCCGAGCGCGCAGACCCGGTCGCCGTCGAGGAAGTCGAACTGCGCCAGCGCGGCGTTGAGGCCGAGCTTGAGGTCTTCCAGGGGCTTTCCGCCCCAGTCGCCGGTGATGCTGTCCGTAAAGGCCTGGCCGTAGCCCGTGGAGCCGTGGAAGTCGATCATGACGGACGCGAACCCCTGGCCCGCGTAGGTTTGCGGGTTCCAGCGATAGTGGAAGTTGTTGGAGAAGCTGCCCTGCGGCCCGCCGTGAATCAGGAAGGCCACCGGGTAAGCCACGCCCGCTTCGAAACCCACTGGTTTGACCACAAAGCCGTAAACGGTCGCGCCGCCCGCGCCCTTGAAGGAAAACTGCTCGTAATCGCCCATGGCCACGTTCGCCAATGTGCGGGAGGCCACATCGGTGAGCTTGCGTGTTTCGCCTGATTCCCGATTGAGCGCGTAGAGCTCGTAGGGCGACTTCAGCGTGTTCATGGCGTACACGATGTGACCAGCGGTGAGGTCGAAGCCGCCCACGGTGCCGCCCTCAACGAGTTTCACCGGTTCGGTGCCGCCAATGCCGACCTGCCACAGGGTCCGGTGGCCCACATCCTGCGCGGGCATCAGGATCGATTGACCATCGGGGGCGAAGGCAATGCTGGACGGTGACCGGTCCCAGTTTTCGGTCAGGACCTTTCTGTCGCCAGAGCGCAAATCGTGCAGGATCACCTGGTACTGATCGGCCTCGAAGCCCGGCCGCGCCATGGCCTTGTAGGCGAGATACTGACCGTCCGGGCTGACGATGGGCGCCGTGTCCCAGGCCTTATTATCTTCGGTCAGGTTGCTCGGCGGGCCGGGCTCGGTCAGCGATGCGGCGTAGATGTCGAAGTTCGTGGACATCGGCTCTTCCGCGTTACGCCGGCGCGCCGCGAAGTAGAGCGTTTCACCGTCCGGCGCAATGGCGTACTCCTCCTTGCCGCCCCAGATGCGCGAGGGCACGTCGGCGTCGAGTCGGGTGACGCGGACGGGCACGCCGTCGGCAATGCCCTCGTCGTTCAAGGCGATCGAGAACAGCTGCGAGCGCCGCTCGTCGAGCCAATGG
Source organism: Pseudomonadota bacterium (assembly GCA_038749855.1). Lineage (GTDB taxonomy): Bacteria > Pseudomonadota > Gammaproteobacteria > Xanthomonadales > SZUA-36 > Marinihelvus. Next base: position 3,462 of record JBCDHO010000226.1, on the reverse strand, counting down.
TCCCAGTGACGCATAAAGAGTTCGTCATAATGCTTTGCCGTGACCTTGCTTTCCTGGCTCGCCGTGTTCCGTTCTGCTGTGCAGGCCAGGTCATCGCAGTCGAGGAACACAGAGAGGGAAACGACAATCCGGTCGCCCGCTGAGGAAACACGGAACGTCGAAACGTCCAGCGGCAGGTCGGTCACGGGCTGCGCCTCACCGCCATTACTGGGCACGCGCCAGACCTGGGTCGCGTCACCGCGCCTCGACAAAAACAGGACATGGCGCCCATCGGCTGACCACGCTGGCGAGGTCTCATTGGCCTCGTGCGTCGTCAGTCGCACGGCTTCACCGCCGGTCACGGGACTGACCCACAGGTCATAGCGGCCCCGGTCGGCCTCGAGGTCGGTATGCCGGACGGGATACACCACCGTGCTGCCGTCCGGCGAGACCGCAGGCGCACCGAGGCCCGACCGCTATTGCCTGTTTGGACTAGAAATAGGTGTAGCGCAGCTGCGCAATGAACTCCCGTGGCGCCCCGGGGAAATGACCGGTTCGCTCGATAAAGCCGCTGACCGCATACTCTTCGTCCAACAGGTTGCGCACGTTGATCTGGAGGTTCCACTGATCCCAGGTCGTCGTCCAGCTTGCGTCAAACACCGTGTAAGGCTTCACCCGTTGCCCGCTCAGGCTGAACTGCTCGCTTACGTAGTCCGCGCCAAAGGCAATGGAGGAGTCGATTTCCAGAAGGGCGTAGCGGGCCCAGACACCAAACTGGTGTTCCGGTGCGTTGGCAAAGCGAGTCCGGTCGCCGAAGGTGTTACCGATGGCGGAGCCCTCCACGACCTCGACATCGTTGTAGGCGTAGTTGGCGGTGATCGCGATCCGGTCGGTCAAGTCACCGACCAGGGTCAGCTCAACCCCGCGGCTTTCCACTTCACCAAGGCTGACGAGCGCGGGTTCGCCGTCATCCGGCCCTGTGTCGTTGGGGTTCGCCTGGGGCACGTCTTCGCGGTTGATCTCATAAATGGCCACCGTGGTCAGGATGGCGCCTGCAAGCCAGCGGTGCTTCCAGCCGAGCTCCACCTGGTTGCCGGTTTCCGGGTCCAGGAAACCTTCCTCGGCGACATCTTCCTGTGCGCCGACGCCGACCGGGTTGTAGCTCTCGGAGTAGTTCAGATAGATCGACGCGTCGGCAACCGGCTGGAAAATCAGGCCGGCGCGGGGCGCGATGTGGTCGTCGGAGTAGACGAAGCCGCTGGCTTTGTCCGTATCTTCAAAATCACTGTAGCGGAAGCCCAGCAGGACGCTCCACTGTTCGTTGAAGCTGATGTAGTCCTGCACATACAGGCCCAGACGCTCGCTGGTCGCACCGTCGCGGTTCAGGTCCGTGAGGTTGTAGGTCGAGGGGTCGGTTTCGCCGTAATTGGGCTCAAACACGTTCAGGTTGAGCACGTTGTCGCTTTCGAAGCGAGCGCGCAGGTAGTCGAAGGTCGTATCGACATCGAAGTAGTCTCCGCCAATCAGGAACTGGTGCCCCAGGCTTCCGGTTTCGAAGTCAAAGCTGAAATCTACCGTCAGGCTGATTTCTTCATTCGTACGTACCTGGTCGCGATACTCGCGAGCGATGACGCCGTCATCCTGGTTGGCCTCGCCGTCGCCGTTCACATCCACCCAGCCGCGGGGCTCGTGGTACTTCTGGGCACGCTCGTTGTCGAGATAGCGAAGCGTCGCGTCGATGCGAGCGCTGGGGCTGAACTCATGACGCAGATTGCCCTGCAGCACCCAGGCCTCGAGGTCCTGGAAGTCGAAGGCCTCGTTGGTATTGAACTCCCGCGGCACGATGAAGTTGCCGTCGTCATCGGCGAGCACGCCGCGGAGTCGATGACCGCCGAGGTCCTGGTCGATGTATTCGGCCGTCGTGGTCAGGGTTGTTACCGGTGAGAGAAGAAAAAGCAGACCGCCAGCCACCTGGAGGTTCTTGGAGTCCGCGTTGTCACGGAACAGATCCTGCTGCTCATAAAACACGGCGCCGCGGTAGGCCACCGATTCAGACACCGGGCCGCGGGTATCAACGGCACCGCCGATAAGGTTGAAGTTACCCCCGGTGAGCAAGAGCTCGGTCTGCCGTTCGAAGGAGGGCTTCTTGGTGACGTAGTTGATGACACCACCCGGTTGGCCACGCCCATAGAGGGCAGCCGCCGGGCCCTTCAGAACCTCAACCCGCTCGATGTTGTAAATCTGAGGAACGCTGAAGCCGGAGAAGGGGTCGCCACGAACACCGTCATAGAGCAGGTTCTGATCGTCGCGAAACCCCCGAAAGGTCACGCCGGAGTAGCTGAATTCACTGACGCCCGCGATGGAGCGGTACAGGTCCGTGATGTCGCGGGCCGCCTGGTCGATGATCAGCTGCTCTGTCAGGACCTGCGCCGACTGCGGCAGCTCCAGCAGGTCCAGGTCAATCTTCGAGCCGATGGTGGTATCTGTCTCCAGGTAAAACTCTTTCGCCCGACCGGTGACGATCACTTCTTCGATGACACCAGAATCAGCGGTTTCAGTGGTTTCCTGCTCGTCCGCGTCTTGTGCGTGGATGCTCTGGCTGACACTCAGCGACAGCAGGCACAGGGTGAAGCCAAGGCGCTTAAGCGTCGGCATGATGGTGCACTCCTCATTTGCGCTATGCAAATGAGTATGATTCTCATTAACATTTACGTCAAGCTCACCGCCTGAGTCGCTTGTGTTCCGGTGCCGTTGCGCAGCCCGTGGCTGAGCGTTCCGCAGCTAGGAACTGCGCTTCGAGAAAGCGGCCAGGGCGGCCTCGGCAACAAGAACGCCGTGTTCCTGGACAAAGTGGCCAGCTTCCGCCACTTCGAGCGGCGGCGGGCAGCCCCGGATCAGCTTCTGCATGTTGGCCATTACGGCAGGTCCGAGCATCGGGTCCTTCATGCCGACGGCCATGAAGGTGTCACCGGACCACTGCTGCGACCAGAAGCCGGCAGCCTGCTTGGAAACGTCAAAGGAGTAAGCGTCGGTGCCGACGAGCTGCGGGAATTTGTAGACGCCGGCCTTGTGTTCTCGCGTTGGAAACGGGGCAGCATAGGCCTCCGCTTCCGCCTCGCTGATGACAGGCTCGTGCTTGCGCATGAAGCGCGCCAGGTCGATGTTTTCCTGTCCGGCGATGTAGGCCTTCCAGGCGTCAAAGGCCGGGCTGTCCACGGGGCCGAGGTTGAGCGCCGTGTTCATGATGAGCAAGCGCTGGAAACGCTCGGGAAAGGCAATGGGCAGCGTCAGACCCAGCAGTCCGCCCCAATCCTGGCAGACGAGGGTGATGCCGTTGAGGTCGAGGCGCTCGATGAGGGCCAGCAGGTAGTCCCGGTGAAACTTGAAATTGTAGGTCGCTTCGCTGGTGGGCTTGTCGGATTTGCCGAAGCCGAGCAGGTCCGGTGCGATAACGCGCGCACCGCTGGCCGTGAACACGGGGAT
>JBCDHO010000225.1:0-5028 GCA_038749855.1 Pseudomonadota bacterium | reverse complement strand
CCACCACGTCGAATATGCGGACGAGGCCCTTGTGGCTGCGGCTGAGCTCGCAGGCCGGCACATCAACGACCGGCACCTGCCGGACAAGGCCATCGACGTTATCGATGAGGCAGGCGCCCGCCAGCGCCTGTTGCCGGAAGAGGAGCGCAAAACCGAACTTGATGAGCACGATATCGAAGACATCGTGGCGCGCATGGCGCGCATTCCACCAAGGCAGGTTTCCCGCTCTGACCGGGACGCACTGAAAAATCTGGAGCGGGATCTTAAGCTTGTGGTCTTCGGGCAGGACCAGGCCATTGGCGCCCTGTCCGCCGCCATCAAGATGGCACGCTCCGGCCTGGGTGATGAAGACAAGCCCATCGGCAGCTTCCTGTTTGCTGGTCCGACGGGCGTGGGCAAGACTGAGGTCACTCGTCAGCTGGCCATGATCATGGGCATTGAGCTGATTCGCTTCGATATGTCCGAGTACATGGAGGCGCATTCCGTTTCACGTCTCGTGGGTGCACCACCGGGCTACGTCGGCTTTGACCAAGGTGGGCTACTGACAGAAGCGGTAACGCGCACGCCCCACGCGGTCTTGCTACTGGACGAGATTGAAAAGGCCCATCCGGACCTACTCAACATCCTGCTGCAGATCATGGACCACGGGAAGCTCACGGACGCCAATGGCCGTGAGGCGGATTTCCGCAACGTGATCATTATCATGACCACGAATGCCGGCGCACGGGAAAGTGCGCGGCGCAGTATCGGCTTCCTTGAGCAGGACCACGCCAGCGACTCCATGGAGGTGATCCGCAAGGGCTTCTCACCGGAATTCCGCAATCGCCTCGACGCGATCATCCAGTTCGGCTCCCTCGACCTTGAGGTGATCCTGCTGATCGTCGACAAGTTCGTGCTGGAACTGGAGGCTCAGTTGGCCCAGAAGGATGTCACGCTCTCAGTCACGCCGGCCGCGCGGGCCTGGCTGGCAGAGAAAGGCTTCGATCCGAAGATGGGCGCCCGACCCATGAAGCGGGTTATCCAGGAACAGATCAAGCGCAAGCTGGCCGACGATCTGTTGTTTGGCGACCTGGCGGATGGTGGGGAGGTGGACGTGGACCTTGCCGAAGACGGCGATGACCTCGTGATTGCAAGCCGCAAGCGCGATGACAGCCCGAAGGCACTACCGGCCTCAACGGACAGCTGATCACAAGCGGGCTAGGGAACGGCGCCCGACCGGGCGCTGTCGCCGACTCCGAGACGGGTCGGCGAGTGTCTTACTTCATGCGGTAGGTGATGCGACCCTTGGACAGGTCGTAGGGCGTGAGCTCCACCTTCACCTTGTCACCGGTGAGAATGCGAATGTAGTTCTTCCGCATGCGTCCTGAGATGTGGGCCGTCACGATATGCCCGTTATCCAGTTCCACGCGAAACATGGTGTTGGGCAGGGTCTCGAGGACCTTGCCTTCCATTTCAATGACGTCTTCTTTGGCCATGATGTCCTGGCGGTAATTGAGAAGGGCGCTATTGTGCCACATCCATCCCCCGAAAAGTCCGCCATGGTAGGTGTCGTGACGCACTGTGTCGCCAGCACACCGGCGTGACCACAACACCGCCCCGAATGCGGCGTCAAACGGGGCGACAAAGCGTGTTGCAGGGTGTTGACAGTCCGTGGGAAATGACTAGAATACGCATCCTTCGCGGGTGTAGCTCAGCTGGTAGAGCATCTCGTTGCCAACGAGAAGGTCGTCGGTTCAAGCCCGATCACCCGCTCCAAATCATGAAAACCCGGTGGCTTCTCGGCGCCGGGTTTTTTTCTACCCGTGGACCCCAGGCATTTGCGTGAGCCTCCTGGCCCCTGACAGGGGTGACGATCGGGTAGCCTGCGTGTAGAATCACGCACCTTCACCTGTGGCCAGGTGGCAGAGTGGTTATGCAGCGGCCTGCAAAGCCGTGTACGCCGGTTCGATTCCGACCCTGGCCTCCATTTTTTCCCGGCTCGGTCCCTTATTCGAGTGAAAAATTTTGCCGGATCGGGTGCGGGCAGCCAGGTCGTTTGAAGGGTTGGGGCGCGGGAGTGCGCACCCCCGCGCCCCGGTCACGTCTGCGGCGACCCCCACAGCGTAACCGGGCGCATTGTGCCCCCTCAGAATGTGCTGTCAAGGCCAAGGCTGGGCTTTAAGACGCCAGGCGCACCTGCCGTGACATGCTTTCAGGACCCCTTTCGTATGTTTGAGTAAGCCGACACGCGCGCGGTCCACGCGCCGTACGATCCGATCAGGGAAGGGGCCATGAAACACCTGTTTGCCATTACTGCCGCACTGCTCATGAGCGCTTGCTCATCACAGGTTTTACTCACCATCGAGACCGATCCGCCGGGCGCTGCCGTCTATGAAGGTGGCAAGTACTGGGGGCGTGCGCCGGTCACCTTGTCCTACGCAGGTTCCCCGTCCTATCTCGAAGGAGGGTGCATGGGCACCCGTCCCATCAAGGTTGAGTGGGACAGTGGAGCCCAGGCACGCGTATCTACCATCAGCGTGTGCAGTACCCAGGCGAGCAACCAGGATTACCTGTTCACCTACCCGGAAGGTTTTCCGGGCACTCTGCAGACGGCCCAGACCGATAGCGGGGTGAAGCCGCCGCTGAAGCGCGTTGCACCCAATGGACAGTTGTACTGGGAAGTAACGCCGGCTGACGGCGACAACTCGGTTCGCTGCTATTCTGACGTGGCGGGTGACACGGTTAAGACCAACTGCAGCTGAGGCCAGATCAATCGAGTTGACCTCACAGCAAGAAAGCCTGGAAATGAAGAAAAAACGTATCAAGTACGACGACAACGGCAATTTCGTATTCGACGGAGACCTCGAGGTGCAATGGATGAAGCTGCACCGGGATATCCAGTCGGAATATCGCCATGAACAGCTCGGTGCCTTTCTCAAGGGCACGCTTGTCGTTGGGGTGGTTGTGAGTGCCGGCTATCTGCTGCTCGACGCCCTGAACCGATTCCTCTACTGACTATCGCCGCTCAAGGCGCCTGTGCCATCTCGTAGCCCGCGAGCGGGGGTTCTGCTCGTTTAAGCGCAATGCCATCGGGTAGGGCAATATTCACGCCCACCGGCAGGTGGTCCGAATAGCCCACATCAATGACCTCCGCCGCATCGCTGCGGAGATTGCGGCTGACGAGCACGTGATCCAATGCCCGCTGGGGTTTCCAGGAGGGATAGCTTGGCAGGTCCCGGGTCGGCGCGTCGAGGTCCAGCGTCTTGCAGAAGTTGGCCAGCTTTGTGCTGTCCGCACCCGCATTGAAATCGCCCATCACCACCACGTACCGCTGGCCCGACAGCCGCTGGCGCAGGTATTTCAGCTGCGCCCCCCGTGCAAGCTGACCAAGCGCCAGGTGCACCACCACGAGGGTCAGCCCGGCCGCTCCGCCGTAATTCAGAAAGAGGGCGCCCCGGCCTGGAATGGCCCCCGGCAGGCGATGCTCCTCGACCGCATCAGGCTCAAAGCGGGACAGGAACCCGTTACCGGAGTAGGCCATGGTACCGACCTTACGGTTCGACTGGTGAAACCAGTAAGGCATCGCCGCATGGGTGGCGATGTAACGAGACTGGTTAATAAAGCCGGAGCGGAGACTGCCCGAGTCGACTTCCTGTAGTCCCACCATGTCATAGTCCATGACCAAGCCCGCGATGGCCTCGAGGTTCTCGACCCGGACGGAGCTGGGCAATACCTGGCGCCAGCTGCTCGTGAGGTATTCGCGATAGCTGTTTGCCGGCGTGCCGCTCTGAATATTGAAGGTCAGCAGCCTGAGCATGGCCGGCGCTTCGGGCTTGTTCGCTTCCGAGTCCACCGCTCTATGCTACACCCCTGCAAGCAATGGCACGTGACGGCCCCGCGCTGCGGTGCGGCGCTTTTCAGGAGGCGAGGCGCTCGTGCATGTCCTCGGTCCAACCCTCGGTGAGCATGCGATAGATCTTGTTCTTCGACTTCTTGAGTCGGAAATAGGCCTGGCGCAGATCGAGGATCAGGGTGATACGTCGGTTCGGACAATTGAGCTCGCCCACGTCGTGCGTGGCAACGGGGATAAAGCCCATGACCCGCGTATGAAAGTCGTAGGGGCTGTGCTGCTCACCTTCGAATACGTCGGTCACGTAATGTGAAAAGCCGCGGCGAATGGTCTCTTCGCTGGCGGCTTTCATTAATGATGCTGCGAACACCACAAAGCGCCGGTATTCGGGAATCACGGCAAAACGCCCAATCTCAGCAATCCGGTTGTTCTTGACGAAGGCTTCCACGTCGATTTCAAGCGACGGATCGATCTGGCTGAAGCCGTACTCTTCGTACAGCTCAATTGGTGGTTCATAAAGCACGCGCACGACGCCGACCGGCTGGTCGTCACGGTAGCAAGCAAACCAGGAAATTGCTTCACGATGGAGATCTTCCTCCGGGAACATCTGATCCTTGCTCTGCACCCAGGCTTTTTCGTCCAGGTAGGTGGCCTTCAAAACTTCGAGGGCGTCCGCACGATCGCTGACTGATTCCACCCGCTTAACACTCAGTGAATGGCTCATGCTTTCTCCTTAGCGGCGGGTCGACTGTGCGTTCCAGGCTTTGCCGCTCAGCCTGGCGATGGTGCTCATGATTTCTGCATGCCAGTCCCGAACTTCCTCAAGGCGAGGTTCGGGCCTGGCCGGGCCCGGGTTCAGCGGTTTGCCGAAGGTAATCCGCATGGGCGCGCGCTCATCGATATCCCTGACGCCCGTATAGCTGGGAAATGTTACGCCCGCCGGGACAATCGGCACGCCGGTCTCTACGGACAGACGTGCGGCCCCCGAATAGCCTTTCAACAGCCGGTCATGGCGGCGGTTGACCGTACCTTCGGGATAGACCCCAACGCTGGCCCCCTCAGCCAGGCGCTCTCGTGCCCGGTCGAAGCCTGTCGATTTTCGCGTAAACAGGGGTTTGAACACGTTCAAAAACCTGGGTTTGGCCGATTTCCTTGTCAACAGAATCGTTCCGCCACACCAATAGATCACACCAATGGGT
>JBCDHO010000224.1:0-5064 GCA_038749855.1 Pseudomonadota bacterium | reverse complement strand
TGCCGGGCGTCGGTGGGCTCGATCCGGCCCTGTGCGAGCAGCTGGCTGCGCTGGACAGTGCCGAGGGCAAGGTCGCCCGCCTGACCGGGCCGATCCTCGATGAATCCGGCGAAGTACGGGGTTTCTGGTCGACGTTCGGTCTGTACGTGGGCATCGGCATCGGGCACATCCTGCCCGGCGGACTGGACCACATTCTCTTTGTGCTGGCCCTGTTCCTGAGCTCGACGCGGCTCCGGTCCCTTGTCATTCAGATTTCGACCTTCACGGTGGCGCACACGGTGACGCTGGGCATGGCCGCCGGCGGCGTGATCAGTCCCTCGGCGGACCTGGTCGAACCGCTGATCGCCGCGACCATCGCCTTCGTGGCCATCGAGAACCTGTTCATCAAGGAGATGCCACGCTGGCGTCCGATCGTGGTCTTTGTGTTCGGGCTCCTGCACGGCATGGGCTTTGCGGGCTTTTTCGGCGAGCTGGGGCTACCACCGGGCCAGTTCTGGAGCGCCCTGATCGGCTTCAATGTCGGCGTCGAGATCGGGCAGCTGAGCATTGTCGCCCTGGCGCTGGTGCTGCTGGCCAGCTGGCGTCGTGTCACCCGGGTTTCCGACCCCGAGGCGGTCTACCGACGCTGGGTGGTGCTGCCGGGCTCAGCGATGATCGGCCTTGTCGGCCTCTGGTGGGCCATCGAGCGGACCTTTCTGGGCTGAAACGAAAACGGGCGACCCTGTGGCCGCCCGCTTCCGTTAACACCTTCAGGTCTCGAACCGCGTCGAGGCCTTTCGAACGCTCAAGAGCCGTTACACGTCAGGAAGCGGCCCTTCTGCGTTACGTTGGCTTCCCGAATCAGCCCTCGACCGGGGCCGCCGTGTCGAAGCCACGACCGCGCAGCAGCGGCTCGATGCTCGGATCGGCACCGCGGAAGTTGCGGTACAGCTCGTCCGCTTCGCGCAGGCCACCGGCCTCGTAGATCCACTGCTTCAGGCGCCCTGCCACTTCCGCGTCAAAGATGTCCTCGGCCTCGAGGAAGGCGTTGAAGCCGTCCGCATCCAGGATCTCTGACCACAGGTAGGCGTAGTACCCGGCTGAGTAGCCGCCAGCGAAGATGTGGCTGAAGTACTGGGAGCGGTAGCGCGGCTCGATCTCGTCGATCAGGCCGTATTCCGTCAGCACGCGCTTCTCAAACTCACGGGCGTCGGTGATTTCCGCCGCTTCCTCCGCCGTCAGCGTGTGCCAGCTCAAGTCCAGCAGCGATGCCGCGATGAACTCCGTGGTTCGGAAGCCTTCGTTGTGGTTGGCCGCTTCCAGCATCCGCTCGACGAGCGCACCCGGAATGACCTCACCGGTTTCGTAGTGCGTCGCGTAGAGCTCAAGCATCTCGGGCTGGCTGGCCCAGTGCTCCAGGATCTGCGCCGGAAACTCCGTGTAGTCGCGCGGGCCGTCCACGCCGGAGAAGGTCGGGTAGTCCATCTTGGTCATGATGCCGTGCAGGCCGTGACCGAACTCGTGGAACAGCGTCTCGACCTCACCGAAGCGCATGAGCGTGGGCTCGCCTTCCGGCGGCACGGTCAGGTTCATGTTGTTGGTCACGATCGGGCGGATCGTTTCACCGCCGATGTTGGACGCGGAACGGAACCCGTTCATCCATGCACCACCACGCTTGGAGTCGCGGGCGTACATGTCAAACATGAACACGCCGAGGTGGTTGCCGTCGGCTTCCTTGACCTCGTAGGCGGTGACCACGTCGTTCCAAACCGGCGCATCGATCTGGGTGAACGTAATGCCGAACAGGCGGGTGGCCATTTCGAAGGCGCCCTCGGTCACGGAATCAAGATCGAAGTACGGCTTCAGCTCGTTAACATCGAGGTCGTAGCGCTCGGCGCGGACCTTCTCGGAGTAGTGCCACCAGTCGTGGCCGGCGAAGGTGTACTCGTCGCCGATCATCGCCTGCATGTCAGCGCGCTCTTGCTTTGCGCGTGCCAGGCCCGGCTCCCAGACCCGCAGCAGGAAGTCTTCCACGCCCTGGGGTGTGCGGGCCATGTTGTATTCGAGGATGTAGTCGGCGTGCGTGTCGTAACCCAGCAGGGCGGCACGCTGGGCACGGAGCTGGGCGATCTTGATGCCCAGGGGACCGTTGTCCGTATCGCCCTCCGTGGCACGCAGGCGGTAGCCGTTGAAGGCACGCTCGCGCAGTTCACGGTTTTCCGACTGCGTCATGAAGGTCTCGTAGACAGAGCGGTCCAGGGTCACGACCCAGGCCTGCTTGTCCTCGTCCCAGATGCTGGCCTTGAACACATCGCTCAGGCCGGCCGTGTCGGCCTCATCGGTGATCTCGATGGTGAAGGCCTTCGTCGAGCTCAGAAGGTTCTGACCGTAGCGCGTGGTCAGGCCGGAAATCTCTTCGTTGATGGCCGCCACCTTGCTCTTCGTATCGGCATCCAGCGCCGCGCCGGAGCGAACAAAACCGCGGTGCGTCAGCTCGAGCAAACGGGCTTCCTGCTCACCCAGCTCCAGCGAGTCCTTCTGGTTGTAGACCGTCTGCACGCGATCCCACAGATCGGCGTTGAGGGTGATCTTGTCGGACTCGCGCGTCCACATCGGGTAGATGATGGACTGCAGCTCACGCTTCTGTTCGTTGAGCTCGGTGCCCGCAAGCGGTCCAAAGACCAGGCCGACCCTGGTGATCAGCTCGCCGGAGGTTTCCAGCGCCAGGATCGTGTTCTCGAAGGTCGCAGGCTCCGGGTTGTCCGTGATGGCGGCGACGTCCGCGCGCATTTCCAGCACGCCCTTCTTGAAGGCCGGCAGGAAGTGGTCGTCACTGATGGACTCGAAGGGCGGAACGCCGAAGGGCGTGTCCCATTCGTCCATAAAGGGGTTGCCTTCCAGTTCCGCGTCGGTAACGACGATGTCATCGGCACCGGCGGATTCAGTCATCGTTTCAGCCACGGCGGCGGCTTCGGCCATGGCCGGCGCATCGCCCGCGGTTTCGGACTCGTTTCCGCCACACGCTGCGAGGGTGGTTGCCGCCATAACGGCAACGCAAAGACTCTTCAGTTTCATAGATCCATTTCCTGTGTTCAGTTGCGCGAATGTGCCAGCTTTGACTGCCGGTTTCCCACGCGGAGGCCGCATCATAGGGCAAATGGACCGGTCGATGAAGTCACCCGCCTCCCGTCTCCAGTGGTTTTCGCTGGAACGAGGCCAGGCCTTGAGGCAACCTGAGCGCCGGGCAGGGAGACCTTGAGTGGCATTTCGCATTGACACGATCGAGCTCGTTCGGCGACATCCGCTGATCATTGCCCGCGGCCGAAAAGGCAATCAGCGCAACCTGTTCCTACGGCTCGAGCACCAAGGCGAAGTCGGCCTCGGTGAGATCGCGCCGAACGTGGTCGCCGGCAACGACAGCGCCGCAGACTGTGAACGGCAGCTTCGCGCTTTTCTCGAAGAACACACCCCGACCAGCGACCGCCCAGAAAACACGTGGTCCGCTGCGCGAGAAGCCGGCCTGGCGCCCTGCGTCATTGCTGGCCTGGACGTGGCGCTCTGGGACCTTCGTGCGCGCCGTGCGGGACAGCCGCTTTATCGACTGCTCAAGCTGCAACGTCGCAGTGTACCGACCTCGGTGACCTTAAGCCTGATGCCCCCAAACGCTGTCAGCGAGCGCCTCCGCGAGCTGCTGGCACGGACCGGTGCGCGGCAGCTTAAGGTTAAGCTGGGCTCGCCCGACGGCCCAGAAGCCGACCGCGCAATCATGCGCGCGGTATGGGCCTTGCCGGAAACCCGCCACCTGGGGATCAAGGTCGACGCCAATGGCGGTTGGTCCCTGCGAGAGGCGAGAACAATGATGCGGTGGCTGGCCGAACGTAGTGTTGTGCTGGTAGAACAACCGCTGGCACAGGGCTGCGAGGAGCAGCTGACCGACCTGTTCCGCGACCGGCCCCTGCCCTTGTTCGTGGATGAGTCCTGTGCCTTCTCAACGGACATCCCGCCCATCGCCGAGGCGGTCGATGGCGTGAACTTAAAGCTCCAACGCTGCGGCGGGGTCACCGAAGCGCTGCGCTTCGCTGCCACCGCGCGGCAGCATGCACTCGACCTGATGATTGGCTGCCTGTGCGAATCGTCGGTTTCCATCAGCACCGCGGCATCGCTTGCGTCACTGGCGAACCACGTGGACCTCGATGCCCACCTCAACCTGGTGAACGACCCAGCGACGGGGCCGGGATTCAACGATGGCGTCGTGCTGCCCGCAGAAGCTGCGGGACACGGTGCACGCTTACGCTGACGATCGCTACCCACCCTCTTTTAGTCTGGCAAGGGCCCGGCCGATTTTCCGCTCAACCGCTCAGATCGACCCTTTACTGCAGCGCCTCCAGGTAACGCTCAATCCCCCGCGCCCGGCGGATCACCCGTTCCATGGGTACGTTCGACCCCCGCGCGAGGCGCCCGGGCGTACGGTTGATATCGAATATTTCCGGCCGACCCTCATGCATGGCGTAGTCGATTTTTCCGAAATCCAGGCCCAGGCTTTTGGCCAACTCAACCACCGCAGGCTCAGGATCAATATACTCCCGCCGTACGGTGTTTGGCCCCAGCACCACCGGCTCGGTCGAGTAGCTTCGGCCACACTCATGCAAATCCCCGAAGAACTTGTAGCAGTTGACGCAGTAGAGGCCATCTTCGACCTCAGGAAGAAACTTCTCGACCACGTAGGTCTCATCTTTAAAGTACCGATCCGGCACGTCCTCCAGGCGCTCAAAGACCCGGTAATGGTCGTGCGTCTGAATCTGGCCCAGTGACTTCAGCAATGGCCCTGCCGCCTTCATGGCCTTGAGCCTCCAGCGACTGTGCTGGAGCGTTTTTTCCGGCCAGCCGGCGTAGTTCAGGTCTGTTTTCAGGATAACGGGACCGGGCCACGGATCACCTGGCTGGAGCAGGTTGTGGCTGGTCCGGCTTTTGCGGATGTCGGTGACCCGGCCATTCAGCATCAGCGGAAAGCGACGAGCGAAGGCCATGTAGTCATCGGGGACCACTGAAAGGTCAACGTGCACGATGCAGACATCGGCCGTCACC
>JBCDHO010000223.1:0-5067 GCA_038749855.1 Pseudomonadota bacterium | reverse complement strand
GGTTGGGGGCACTGACCATAAATAAGGCCAGGGCCAGCAGGAGCGTCGGTTTGATATCGCGTTTGATATCCATGGTTACATCCTTGTATCCGTTGTTTCGACCCGCCCGGAGCCGGCATTCCTTGCCGCTTTTTTCCGAGTGGGAGGCTGATACTACACAAAATAGACGAGATTGTCTAATTTTTTTTGAGGGCCTTGCGTGAGCGGGAACCTCAGAGCGTTTTCAGTCCGCTTGCGCCCCCGCAGACAATCACATCGGCCGGGCGTCGGGCGAACAGCCCGCAGGTCACGACGCCCGGCAGGTTGTTGAGCTCCTGCTCGCGCATCACGGGGTCTACCAGGTCGAGGTGATGTACGTCGAGAATGACGTTGCCATTGTCGGTGATGAAGTTCTCGCGCAGTATCGGCTGACCACCGAGCGCGACCATCTTGCGCGCGATCAGGCTGCGCGCCACGGGAATGACTTCGATCGGCAGCGGAAACTTTCCGAGTACCCCCACCTGTTTCGTTTCATCGGCAATGCAGACAAAGCGCCGACTGGCTTCTGCGACGATTTTTTCCCGCGTAAGGGCACCGCCACCGCCTTTGACCAAGCGGCGGTGGGCGTCGAATTCATCCGCGCCGTCGATGTAGAGGTCCAGCGTGCCGGCGTGGTTGAGATCCACCACCTCGATGCCGATCGCCTGCAGACGCCGCGTGGTCTCCTCAGAGCTCGACACGGCGGCTTCGACCCGCTTTCCGCTGGCCGCCAGCGCCTCGAGAAAGGCGTTGACCGTGCTGCCCGTACCCACTCCGAGGACGCCTTCGTCGCGCACGTAATCGACGGCCGCCTCGGCGACATCCCGCTTCCACTGATCCTGGTTCATGTTGAGTAGTCTCGCTGTTAATGCGTCGCCGGGTCGTAATCCGCGCAGTCGCCACGGCGGACTGCTGCTGTCGGTGTTGCTAGCGTGCCAAGTCGTCCCCGGCGGTGGCCATTGTGGCGTCTCGCGGGGGGCAGGTAAACCAGCCGCTCTCCGTGACCACCGCGTCCAGGGGGGCGTCCCAGGGATCCCGAGGCAGGGGGGCTTCCGCCTCCTGGAGCGTCCAGGCGACCCCGATTCGTCGCGCGCGCAGCTCAGGGTCAGCAAGGCTTCGGTCGTACCAGCCACCACCCATTCCCAGCCTCGTCCCCTGCCGGTCCCAGGCGACGAGCGGCATGAGCAGCGCATTGATGTCTCGGGCGTGAACTTCGGCTGTACCGAGTGGCTCGGAGATGCCGTAGCGGTTTGCGGAAAGGGGCGTCGCCGGCGTCCAGCGTCGCCAGCAAAGGGGTTGCTTGGAGTCATCGGGCAGCACGGGGAGAGCCACGCCGACGCCGCGACGGGCCAGCTGGGTGAGTGTGAAGCGAACATCCGGTTCGCCATCGAAGGCGAGAAAGGCGCCGACCAGCGCCACCCCGGTGATGCCGTTATCGGCCAAGAGATGCCGGTTGAGCTCTGCGGCCATGGCCCGACGCTGGGTTCTTTCGAGGCCAGCGCGCCGCTGCCGGAAACGTTCCCGGAGCTGTGCTTTCAGCGAGCAGTCCTGGGACAAGGGCTGTTCAGGCAAGCGGGGTGTTCCGTAATGGGGATAGGAAAGTTGCCCTCCAGGCGTGCCGCTGTGGGCCCGGAGACCTTGAACCAAAGGTTCAGGTGGGTCAGCGCGCTGGGCTTCAGGCTTTTCGCTTTAGTGCGAACATGCACACCGGCGTCAGCATTGCCGACCCAAGGTCGATAAGTAGGGACAAGGCATTATGCGGGACCACTGGCAAACAGCTCAGAGGGCAACACTGATATTAATCGATTGTATCGGCCAGCGCATCATCGAGCCGATCCGCGAGCAAGCGGATCTTGCGATCGACCGTTTCTGAACGGGTCACGCCTTCCTGTCGCAGCTTGATGATTTCGTCTGACATATTGAGCGCGGCCATGACCGCGATGCGCTCCAGGGCCATGAGGTTGCCCTGGGCTTTGATCTCGCGCATGCGGCCGTCGAGCAGCTCCGCCGCTTCGCGCAGCGCGGCACGTTCTTCCGGGGCACAGGTGAATTGATATTCCCGGTCGAGAATGTGGACCGAGATCGGGGCTTTTTCGTCACTCATGACCGCAATTCCGTGGCAGCCTCCGCGGTGGAACGGAGGCGAGGTCGCCGTTGCTTCAAAGTTGCTCCAGGGCCTTGAGGCGATGAATCATGGCCTCGACCTTGGTGCGTGCTTCGTCATTTTTGGCGACCAGCGCCGCACGCTCGTTCACCAGCGTATCCTGGCGGGCCTGGAGCGAGTTGTTTTCTTCGCGCAGTCGGCGGACCTGGTCGATCAGCTGTTGAAGCTGCGACTCGAGTCGTTCGAGGTCGCTATTGGCTTGTTCTAACGCATCCATGGCGCCACTATAAGTTGGGGCCCCGCAAGGGGTCAATGCAGCGCCATTTACCCTGTGCAGGCCTAGCCCAGACGGGGCTATGTTTCCAGCGACACCGGGAGCAGGTCGACGGTGATAGGATGTCGGCTTTTCGCCGAGCCGCCAACGAACGGCTTCGGATCAGGAGTGCCCCATGGCCGACGAGCCCCTACCCGATTTTGACCGCAGCCTCGCCCTGGCCCAGGGCAACCTCGACGCCGCTGGCCTGGCTGAGAGCCACGGCGTGGCCTGTGGGCTGCTGGTTCGACACCCTGGGGCCCGCCCCGACGAGTACCTCGATCTCTTGGGAATGCTGGAGATCGCCAGCAAACCGGGGCCAGCACTCCGCGAGGTGTTTATGGAATTGCTAGAAGCCAGTCGTGGCCAGCTGTCTGACGATGCAATGAGGCTGGTGATCTGGCTGCCGGACGACGACGAGTCGCTGGAGGACCGAACCGAGTCCCTGGCGCAGTGGTGCAACGGTTTTCTGGCCAGCATTGGCGCCGGCGCAGACGATCGTCTCGGTTCCCTGTCGGGAGAGGGGTCTGAGGCCCTTGCCGACATCCAGGAGATTGCACTTGCCGAGCTCGGCGCAGAAGGGGGCACCCCGGAGGCTCTGGAGGAGGAAGAGGGCGCCTTCACGGAAATCGTGGAGTACGTTCGAATCGCTGTCCTGCTGCTGCGCGAAGATCTTCGTGGGCCTCAGGAAGGCGAGAGTATCCACTGACGGAGCGGCTTAAGGCCCTTGCCCGACGGCATTTTGTTAAAAGACCTGTTTGAAGTCCATCAATGATCAAGTCTACTGAGTACGCCCGACGCCGCCAGCAGCTCATGAGCATGGCTGGTGAGGGCAGCATTATCCTGCTGCGCGCCGCGCCTCACCGGGTGCGAAACAGCGATGTCTACTATCCCTTTCGCCAGGACAGCGATTTCCTGTACCTGACCGGGTTCCGGGAACCGGAGGCCATGCTGGTACTCATTCCCGGCGAGCGCGAGGGTACAAGCCTGCTGTTCTGTCGGGAGCGGGATGCAAAGAAGGAACTCTGGGACGGGGCCATGACGGGGACCGAAGCCGCCGTCAGCGTCCTGGGGATGGACGAGGCGTTTCCGATCGACACGGTGGACCGGCGGCTCCCGGAGTTGCTGCGGGATCGGATTCGGGTTTTCCATGATCTCGGGCGCGATCCGGAGTTCGACCAGCGGCTTATCGGCTGGCTCAACGACTTTCGCGGCAAGCCCCAGCGAAGCTTTCACGCGCCCGAAGAAATCGTCGACCTGGGCCATCTCCTGCATGAGATGCGTCTATTCAAAAGTCGCGGGGAGCTGACCGCCATGCGCAAGGCGGGGCGCATTTCCGCCGGCGCCCAGGTGCGCGCCATGCGTCGTTGCGCACCGGGTCTGAGCGAAGCGCACATCCACGCTGAACTGGTGCATGAGTACATGGTGCACCAGTGCGAACCCGCCTACTCACCCATCGTTGGCGGTGGCACGAATGCCTGCGTGCTGCACTACATAAATAATGACCAGCCTCTTGTAGACGGAGATCTGCTGCTCATCGACGCCGGCTGCGAATACGACGGCTACGCGAGTGACATCACGCGGACCTTTCCCGTCAATGGTCGCTTCTCCGGAGAGCAGCGCGCTCTGTACGAGGTCGTTCTCAATGCCCAGGAACAGGCCATTGAAGCGGTGCGTGACGGCACCCAGTGGGACGACATTCATGACGTCGCTGTCGAGGCGCTCACCGATGGGCTTCTGGATCTGGGGCTGCTGGAAGGGGATCTCGAATCGGCCATTGAACAGGGCCTTTACGAGAACTACTACCTGCACAAGACCGGCCACTGGCTTGGGCTCGATACCCACGATGTCGGCGATTACCAGGTCGACGGGCACTCACGCGCCCTGGAGCCGGGCATGGTTTTGACCGTGGAGCCAGGAATCTATATCCGGGCTGATGACCAGCGCGTCGATGAGCGCTGGCGCGGGCTGGGGATTCGCATCGAGGACGACGTGGTGGTGACCCGCGACAGGCCGGAAATTCTCTCCGATCGCGTGCCCAAGGCCATCGACGACATCGAGGCCCTGATGGCGGAATGAGCGACGGCAGCGAAAGCAGGAGCGCCGCCCCACAGGAGGCCTCGGCATCAGTCAGCGAGAGCGATGTTCTGATCATCGGCGGAGGGCTTGTCGGCGCCAGCCTGGCGGTGGCGCTGGAGCCGCTGGGTCTGCGCGTGACCGTGCTCGAGGCGCTTCCCCCGCGTGGACCCGCACCGCCCAGCTACGACGACAGGACCCTCGCGCTGGGTAGCGCTTCCTGCCACATTCTCGAAGGCATCGGCCTCTGGTCGCAGCTGGCTGAAAACGCCACGCCGATTCGCGAGGTCACGGTCACCGAGCTCGGCCGGCCGGGCCGGGTCGTCATGAACGCCCCGGAAATGGGCCTGGATCGTTTTGGCAATGTGATCGAAGCACGCACCTTCGGTCAGGCGGTCATGAAGCGGGTTGAAGCGCTGGATGGTGTGCGCCTTGATTGTCCTGCGGTGGCCACAGGTCTTGAGCAATTCGCCCATGTGGTGCGTGTGACCGGGGAGCGGAAAGGTCGTCCTGCCACCTGGCAAGCGCGGCTCGTGATTGGCGCCGATGGGGCCGC
>JBCDHO010000222.1:0-5084 GCA_038749855.1 Pseudomonadota bacterium | reverse complement strand
GCTGGAACGTCTCTAGCTTGTTGTAGCTTGGGAAATGCCTTTTTTCAGGAAAAACGAGGTTTTTGAGATGAGCTGAGTCCATAAAGCCCCCAGCTGACTCAGTTGCCTGGCTGGCTCAGGAAGCGACACTGCAGTAAATAGAAACGCCACAAGCAGGGCGTTTCCTTTGCGTCGGCGATCAGACCTGGATTGCCCGATCAGGGCAGCTCGATGGCAATCGCCGTGGCCTCACCGCCGCCGTTGCACAGAGCGGCAACGCCCTTCTTCAGGCCGCGCTGCTGCAGGGCGTTGATCAGCGTGGTCAGGATGCGCGCGCCGCTGGCGCCGATCGGGTGACCCAGGGCGCAGGCGCCGCCGTTGACGTTGATCTTGTCGTGGTCGATGTCGTGTTCGGTCATGGCGGCCATGGTGACGGCGGCGAAGGCCTCGTTCACTTCGAAGAGGTCCACGTCGTCCTTGCTCCAGCCGGCCTTGCTGAGCACGTTGGCGATGGCGCCGATGGGCGCGGTCGTGAACCAGCCCGGCTCCTGGGAGTGCATGGCGTGCGCCACGATGGTGGCCAGCGGCGTGACGCCCAGCTCGGCCGCCTTGTCCTCGCTCATGATCACCGTGGCGGCAGCGCCGTCGGAGATCTTCGATGACGTGGCTGCCGTCACCGTTCCGTCCGTGGCGAAGGCCGGGCGCAGTGAAGTCACCTTTTGGAGGTTGATGGAACCCGGCTCTTCGTCATGCTCGACCACGGTCTCGCCCCGGCGGCTCTTAACGGTCACCGGGGTGATTTCCGCAGCAAACTGGGATTCCACGGCGGCGCGGGCACGCTCCACGGAGGCAATGCCGAAGGCGTCCATGGCTTCACGGCTAAACTCGTACTTGTCGGCGCAGCGCTGTCCGTAGACGCCCATCATGAACCCCTCGTCCGGGTCCTGGAGGCCATCGGTAAACATGTGGTCCAGCACCTGGCCATGGCCCATGCGATAGCCGCCGCGGGCCTTCTCGAGCATGTAGGGTGCGCGGGTCATGGATTCCATGCCGCCGGCGACGACAACGTCATGCGTGCCGGCCTTGATGCTGTCGTGGCCTTGCATGATGGCGATCAGGCCGGAGCTGCAGGCCTTGTTGACGGTGAGCGCGCCGGCGGAATCGGGAATACCGGCTTTGCGTGACGCCAGCCGGGCCGGGGCCTGGCCGACGCCCGCCGGCAGGACGCAACCCATGATGACGTCATCGATTTCGCTGACATCGATGCCGGCCTGTTCGACGGCGCCGGCGATGGCCGCAGCGCCGAGATCGTCGGCGGGCACTTCGGAGAACTGGCCCTGGAAGGAGCCGATAGGGGTGCGCTTGGCAGCGGCGATGATGATCTTGCTCATGAGTGTCTCCGATTGGCATGTGCTTGTTTGGCGCTTAGATGGTGGCGCGGCGCTGTCAATAAAAGGGGCCTGGACCGGTTTGGTGAAGGGGCCACGGACCCTTGCCCGCTGTTCAGGCGTGCGAGGCCCCAGCAGCATGCTTCGGGAAAGGTTTCAGTCCGATCAGGTTTTACCTCTAAGCAATGAGAACCGTTCTGATTGAGCTTCCCTGGTGGCTCGGCTATCGTGGGCGCTCAGGTGCGGCTCGCGGCCGCTGGCCCGGGAGCCGGACATGATAAAGCGTTAAGGCGGGTGGTTCGTTTCACCCACCAGGCGGTGCCCCAGGCTGCGGCGGTGCTGCTCACGCTGATCGGTGTTCCGGTCCTTGCACAGACGCCTGCGATCCCCATTCCGGCCGACCTACCGATTCCTCGCGTTGACGGCCCCTTCGTGACGGACGGCGTGCTGGATGAGCCTGGGTGGGACCAGGCGCACCGACTCACGCTGGATTTTGAAATCCGCCCCGGTGAGAACACGCCGCCACCGGTTGAAACCGAAGTCTGGATCGGCGAGGACGGGCAAGGCCTGGTCGTGGCGTTCATCGCCCATGACCCCGATCCCGACTCGATTCGCGCGTTTTATCGGGACCGCGACGCGGCCTACGACGATGACTCGGTCGGCATCGTGCTCGATACCTTCAACGATCAGCGCCGGGCCGTGCAGTTTTATGCCAACCCCTTCGGCGCCCAGATGGACCTCATCTATGACGACGTCAACGGCGATGAGTCGGATAACTGGAACGCCATCTGGGATTCTGGCGGCCGGATTACGGATGGCGGCTACGTGGTCGAAATGTACATCCCTTATCGGGCGCTTAATTTCGACGACTCGGGCGATGAGTTGGTCTGGGGCATCGATCTGATCCGCCGCTACCCAAGAGACTTCAACACGCGCTTCGCATCCTCGCCGCGTGATCGCAACATTTCCTGCTACCTCTGCCAGCTGCGCAAGGCCCGGGGTATGGCGGGGGTAGAGCCGGGTCGTAACCTGGAGCTTACCCCGGTGCTGGTGGTCACCGGTGGGGAGAGCACGGAGGATCCGTTGACCCAGCCGCTCGAATCGAAAGACATCGAGGTGGAGCCGGGCCTGGACCTGCGCTGGGGTATCACGCCAGAGACCACGCTGAACGCGACGCTGAACCCGGATTTTTCCCAGGTGGAGGCGGACGTCCCGCAGCTGGATGTGAACAACAACTTCGCCCTGTTCTTTCCTGAGGCGCGGCCTTTCTTTCTGGAGGGTGAAGACACGTATACCACGCCCATGACCCTGATCTACACCCGCAACATTGTTGATCCGGACTACGGGCTCAAGGTCACCGGCAAGAGCGGCCCCAATACCTTCGGCCTGTTCACCACCGATGACACGGTGACCAACTTCATCATTCCCGGCAGCCAGGGTTCGGACTTTGCCACGCTGGACGACACCGGTTACTCGCTGGCCGGTCGCTATCGGCGCGACGTAGGCGAACTCAACTCCACGGTCGGCGCCGTGTTTACCGGCCGGCGCTCCGGCGACTATGAGAACGCGGTAACCGGTATCGACGGACGCTGGCAGATCACGGGCAGCGACCGGATCATTGCCCAGATCGTCGCCTCCCAGACGCAGTACGATCCGCAGACGGTCGAAGACTTTGAACAGCCTGAGGGCAGCTTCTCTGACCTGGCCGGGCAAATCACCTATTCCCACGTGGAGCGGGACTGGACCGCCTTTGCGCGCTATGCCGACTTTGGTACGGATTTTCGCGCCGATTTGGGGTTCATCCCGCAGGTCGACTATCGCTATGTCGGCGGGGGCGGCAGCTACCGATGGTACCCGGAGGAGGGCGATCCGAATCCCTGGTTTCAGCAAATTCAGATTTACAGCGACTACGACCTGACCCGCGACCAGTCAGGTCAACTTCTTGAGGAAGAGGTGGACGTGTCCGCCTGGATACAGTCCCTTTACCAGTCCTACGTCGAGGTGGGCACCAGTGTGCGTGACACCTTCTTCAACGGCACCCTGTACGAAGAAGACCTGGTCTTCATCTACGGTGAGGCTGAACCCGTGCGGGGCTTTGCCTTCGATCTGTACTGGGAGCAGGGCCAGGCGGTTGATTTCGCCAATGAGCGCCCGGCCGACAGCCGTGGCTGGGAGGCGGGCGTGCGCTGGAACATCGGCCCGCACCTGCTGCTGAGGGTCTCACAGGAGCAGTCGATCCTGGAGACGCTGACGGGGGAGGAGATTTTCGATGCGCGGCTGACGGATTTTCGCGCTACCTGGCAGTTCAGTATCCGCAGCTTTCTCCGTCTCACCAGCCAGTACCAGGACATCACGCGCAATCCCGATGTCTACGTGGACGAGGTGGACGAAACGGAGCGCGCACTGGCCTGGCAGCTGCTCTACTCATGGAAATTAAATCCCCAGACCGTGTTCTTCGCGGGGGTTTCAGAAGCCGGCTTCGAAGATGACCGGCTGGGCAGCCTGGAGGTGTTCGACCGCAGCGCTTTTGTGAAGGCCAGCTACGCCTGGTTTCCCTGAGCGCTCAGGCCTTGTCGGCCATGAGCTCCCGGCCGATCAGCATGCGGCGAATCTCGTTGGTGCCCGCGCCGATTTCGTACAGCTTGGCATCGCGAAGGATGCGCCCGGCCGGGTATTCGTTGATGTAGCCGTTGCCGCCCAGGCTCTGAATGGCCTCGAGGCCAACCTGTACGGCGTTGCTTGAGGCGTGCAGCAGGCAGGCAGCCGCGTCGACCCGGGATTTCACGCCGGCATCGAAGGCTTCCGCCACCCGGTAGCTGAAGCCACGTGACGACTCGAGGGCCGTGTGCATGTCCGCCAGCTTGGCCTGCATGATGCCGAACTCGCCGATGGCCTTGCCGAACTGCTTGCGTTCGCGAAGGTAGGGCAGGGTGATATCAACGGCCGCCTGCATCAGCCCGATGGGGCCACCGGACAGGACCAGCCGTTCCATGTCCAGGCCGCTCATGAGCACCCGGACGCCCTCGTTCACTTCGCCCAGCACACGGTCTGCTGGAATCTCGCAGTCCTCGAACACCAGCTCACAGGTGTTGGAGCCGCGCATGCCCAGCTTGTCGAGCTTCTGGGCCTTGCTGTAGCCCGGCAGGTCTGGGGTGATCAGGAAGGCCGTAATGCAGCGAGACCCCGCCTCCGGGCCCGCCGTGCGCATGTACACGATGGCGAGGTCCGATTCGGGGCCATTGGTGATCCACATCTTGCTGCCGTTGGCGATCCAGATGTCGCCCCTGAGCTCTGCCCGGCAGGCCATGGAGCCCACCACGTCGGAGCCGGCACCGGGCTCGCTCATGGCCAGGGCGCCCACCTGCTCGCCCGAAATCAACCCCGGGAGGAAGCGCTCGCGCTGTTCGTCCGTGCCGTTGCGGGCCAGGTTGTCCGTGCACAGGTTGGAGTGGGCGCCGTAGGACAGCCCGATGGCGCCCGAGGCGCGGCTGATCTCTTCCAGGGCCACCACGTGGGCCAGGTAGCCAAGGCCCGAGCCGCCGAGTGAGTCGGGCACCGTGAGGCCGAGCAGTCCCAGCTCGCCGAGCTTGGGCCACAGGTCCTGGGGAAAGACGTTCTCCTCGTCGATGGCAGAGTGGAAGCAGGGCAATGCCTGGCCAAGCAACGCATAGGGGCAAAGTGCAAAAACAAAGGGGTCCAAGCCCATGTGAAAGCCTT
>JBCDHO010000221.1:0-5099 GCA_038749855.1 Pseudomonadota bacterium | reverse complement strand
CGCGAAGAGCTGCCCGAGGGAACGGTGCTGCTGTCGCCGCACCTGGTTTACGCCGGTGAGGACGGCGCACTGGCCAGCCGGCCCATGCTGGCCACCGAATCCATTCCGAGCGTGGTGACCGTCGATTTCATGACCTACTCCTTTCCGGACCCGGAAAAAATGATGGATTCGCCGCCCTTGACCTTCGGTGACATGGTGACGCCCCTTGCGGTGGTGCACGCCGACCACTGGCTGCGCCCGGCCACCAATGGCCTGCTGCTGGCCAGCGACCCGCTCATGAGCACGGCCTGGCGCCAGTCGGCGGATATCGCCGATGAGGAATTTGCCGGACGCCTGGCCTTTCGGCCCATCGACGATAAGCGCAGCCTGGACTTCGTGCGCTTCCTGAACGCGGACCAGGCCACCATCGAGGTACCGACCAAACCGGTCCGCAGCGGACGGGCGGAACTGGCTTCGGTAGAGCGCTACCCCATTGAGAAGATCCGCATGGACGCAGAGCAGGTTGCCAACTGGGCAGTCGATCCAGCCACGGACCCCTTCGAAGCCAGCTTCACCAGCGGTGTGGGCACGCGGCTGGAGCAGGCACTGAATACCTTTGACCACGACCGGGCCACCTTTTCGGACCGCCAGAAGTTGCTCGCCTCCTTTGATCCGGAACTGGCCTTCGCCTTTCTGGCGCAAAGCGAGGATGAGAGCGTTCGCGCGCGCCTCGCCCTGGCGGAAAAGCTCATCGAAGCGGAACGCCGCTTCCTGGCCGCCCAGTCCGAGCGCATCTATGCCGGCGTCTACGAGGGCAGCTATGGCAACGCCATGCGCGAAATGATCGTGGCCGAGCACCGCAACCTCGAGGAGCGGCGTAGCATTGCCCGGCGACAGAACGTGGCCACGGCCGTCGCCATCCTCGCCATGGCGGGCGCCGCCTATGCTGGCGCCGATGTCTGGGATGGCGGCAGCTATGACGCCGGTGCGGCCCTGATCAGCGACGCGCTGCTGATTGGCTCCCTGGCCGCCGTCGAGACGGCCATGGCCACGAACCAGCTCGGCGACCGCGTGGGCGAGTCCTTTCTCTCCCAGATGGCCCCGGCCATCACGGAACAGATCACGGTCCAGGTGCGGCTGGCAGAAGGAACGGTAGAAATCGCCGCGCGCGACTACGAGGCCTTCCGCCAGCAGACCCTTGCCCTGTACCAGTCCCGGGCGCGCTCCCTGACCGTCGACATTCAGACCGACTGCACCTTCCGTCACCCGGACGCCAGCACGCAGGGGCGCTGGTACGGCGACTGCGTCAATGGCCTGGCAACAGGCCGCGGCTACGGGGTGGTGCGCACGGACGATGGGCGCTCCGTTGAATTCGTGGGCGAGGCGCGGGGCGGTACCGCCAATGGTTCGGGCGCCATGATCGTTCATGATCCGGGCCTGCTCGGCGCCACCTGGTTCGAGGGCGGCTTCGAGCAGGGACTGCCCCACGGGCAGGTCATGGTGGGCCTGGCGGGGCAGGAATCCGTGCTGCGCCGCTATAAGAACGGCATCGACGCGGGCCGTGGCGATGAAAACGCCTGGCAGCCCTTCACCTTTCAGTAAGGGCGGTCTTCCAATGAACACCACGTTCCAATGACGACAGCGGTCCCATGAGCACACGGCGCTTGTTGGTCATGGGCGTGACGGCTGCCTTCGTGGGCACAACCGCGTGTGCGGGCGCCCGAACGGCGCCGGAAAGCCCTGCAGCCGCCGATAGCACCCCATCCGATGTGGCGACCACCCCGATCAGCGATGAGCTGACGCCCGCCATGCGCTACTGGCAGATTGAGTTTCTCCTTGGGATCACCGAGGGCGTTGACGGCGACCTGGCCGAAGCGCTCCAGGCACGCTATGGGGCACCCGACGGCAGTGTTCCCACGGTGCCAGACCTGGCTGCCTTCCAGGGGGCCGGCTACCGAATCGCCAGCGCGGAATCCATCCTCGATGGACTGTCCGACCTCGCCGCCTTCCGTCAGACCGCCGAGGCCGACCTGCTCGCCGAGCGAGACCGGCTCCTGGAAACCTCATCGGTCACCATCGATGCGCTGGACCCGGAGCTGCTGGCCGAGGAAATCCTGATCGTGCGCAGCGCCGCCCTGGACAGCCTGGAAGCCCTGGCCGCCGAGGGCGCCTGGCCAGCCGACCTCGTCGACGGCTACCGCGTGGGCACGCTGCAGGCGCGCAATGAACTCGAATACACGGTGTTTGCGCGGGAGATGGATGCGCTCGCCGATCACAACATCGAGGAAAGCGCCGGAAGGATCGATGCCTTTCACCGCATGCTGGATGACTCGAACGACACAGCGTTTCTCCGAGAACGGGTGATGGCAGCGGAGGAAATGTCGCGGCAGATCAACGACGAACACCGTGAATACGCCACGCGACGCACGATCCGGACCCTGATTTTTGTGCTGCCTGCCCTGAGCAGCTACTTCCGTTACCGCTAGAACTCAGCCTGAACCGTCATCGCCGGCGTCGTCTTCGCCGCCCCCAAACAAACCGACCAGCCACTGCCAGAACGAGGGGGGTTCCTGCGGAGGACTGCCCGAAGGCGGGCTGCTCTCTGTCTCAGGGTCCGGTTGATCGTTCGCTTGAGAATCCTGCTGATCGTCCGCTGCCTGGGGGTCCTGAGGCGCTGACTCGCTGGGTTCGGGGGAGGCACGCTCCTCAGGCGGGCCGCCCGCGCCCTCCGATGCGCCCTGCCCCGAGGTTGCCGCAGAACCCAATTCGGTCTGCTCGGAGCCCGAGTCCGACGCTTGCCCTGCCCCGGAGCCAAAAAGCCCGGCAAGCGCGTCAGTCGGCACGCTGCCAGGTGGTGGCTCGGTGGACGGCGCCGCAGCCCCGGGGGGTGGCGCTGTGGGCGCTGTGCCGGCGTCGCTGGTCGGTTCAGCGGACAACGCAGCGTCTTCAGCAGGTGGCTCTGAGGCTTCTGCAAGGCGCTCTGCGTCTCCGGCATCAGATGGCGCATCCGGTGGCGCGTCCGCCGGGTCCGGCGACTCGGTCTCCGGGTTCTCACCGGTGCCGACGGACCCGGAACCCGCATTCTCATCGCCGGACGCGCCGGCTCCGATGGAACCCGCACCTTCTGACTCGTCGCCTGAGGCATCGGTACCAGCGTCCGGTGGGGCCTGGCCCAGAAACTCCAGGGCGCTGAAAGGCTCCCCTTCCGGTGCCCGTTCATCGTTGCCGGCAACACCACCGCTCGTAGCGGGCGTTCCTGCCTGGCCTCCGGCCCCACCGGCACCAGAACCCGACCCACTGCCGCCCGCACCACCGCTGCCGCTCCCCGAGCCGCTGCCGCCGCCCGGCGCACCCGTGTTGCCGCCAGTCTGCTCCCAGGCGGCGCGCTCACGCTCATGATAGGCCGCAACCGCCTCGTCCCAGGCCTCCTGCTCATCGGCCGCGAGCTCCGGATCGGTCTGGGCCGCTTCGCTGGGTGTGTAGGGTGCGGGTTGCTGCGCGTCTTCCGGCGTCCAGCGTCCGTTTTCGATGATAAGTTCGGTCAGTTGTTCTTCGAGGTGCTCCTGGGACTCGCGCGGCAAGCCTTCCGGGCCCTCAATGGGTTCGACGTCAATGATATCCGGCAGGCTGATGTCATCGGGAAGCTCGTTCTCGTCCGCTTCCTCGAGTTCCATGCGCCGACGAAACTCCGCCTCTTCCTCATCCACGGTCTGGCTGGATGCGCTGGTCGTGGTATCGGTGGTGCTGCCGCTGCTTTGGGCCAAGGCCATACCGGGAGCAAGCAAAAGCGAACAGGACAGCGCCCACGCGGGCAAGGACGCGCCATTAAGTGGCTGTGATGGCTCGGAACGAGCGGGCAGGAAAATGGCGGGCCGGGCGGAAATCGGTCGACTCATTCGTCCACCGCCCGCACGACCCGCAGCCCTGTGAAATCGTTACTTTCCCCGTTGCGGAGGGCAAAACGCGCGGGAAAGCGAATTTCGACGCTGCCGGAAAACCAGGAGCCGCCCCGGGTAACGCGAGAGCTGCACAGACCACGCTGCCAGGCGGAGCCGTCCGCCGGCGCGTCAAGGTAGGAAAGGTTCATGCAATCGCGGGTCCATTCCGCCACGTTGCCCACCATGTCGTGCACGCCCATCGCGTTGGATGTAAAGTAACCAACTTCCGCTGTACCCAGGCTGAACGGGTCACTGCAGGCGCCGTGACGCCACTCGAAGCCGGTCTCCGCGCCAGCCACGTTCCCGTGGTCACACACACGTTCGGGTGCACCACCCACCCAGGTTCCGGAGTCTCCGGCGCGGGCCACATACTCCCACTCGCTCTCGCTGGGCAGGTCGTAGACCATACCCGCCCGCTCAGACAGCCAGCCCAGAAAGTCCTGCGCATCCGCCCAGCTGACCATGATGACGGGACGCTGCCCGCGGCCCCAGCCGTTATCGATCGGCTGACGCCGACAGGCACCGTCGGCCGTGCAACGGTCCCATTCAGCAAAGGTCACCTCGTGGACACCCATGGCGAAGGGACGCGCAATGCGCACGGTGCGGGCCGGTCGCTCGTTGGAACGCGCCAGGGGCGTGGTGTCCGTTGCGCCCTGCTCGAAGCTGCCGGCCGGGATGACCACCATTTCCGGGCATCCCTCACAGTCGCGGAACACCTTGCCGGGCCTCAGGGTCAATCGCTCCACGGCCGCCAGGGCTTCGGCGAGATGGCGGCCCCGGGGAAAGGCGGACACGTAGGCTTCATAGGCGGAGCGCTCATCGCTGGCCTGCGCCGCCGCCCAGGCCGCGTCGTCCAGCGCCGCGTTTTCGATGGCCGCCTTGGCCTGCAACGCTTCTTCGACGTGCCGGCCGCCAGGAAACGCCGTGAGGTAATCGTCCAGCGCTGCCGTAGTGCCGGCCGCGAGCGCGCGCGTAAAAGCCTCGCCGTCGATTCGATCCGCCTCAGCCTGCGCCTCCGCGGCGGCGGCCTCGGCCGTGCGCTGCACCGAGGCCAGCGCGTCGGCCTCGATCACGTAGCGGCCGTCGGGGAATTCCTCAAGGTAGCGCTCAAAGGCGGCCAGGCTGCCCTCTGCCTGGGCCGACGCCCAGGCCTCCTCGTCAAAGCGCGCCACTTGCTCGCGG
>JBCDHO010000220.1:0-5127 GCA_038749855.1 Pseudomonadota bacterium | reverse complement strand
GTCAGGGAGGCGTCGACACGGAAGTAGAAGCGGCCCGACTGATGGAAGAGCCGCACACCATTGCCCGGATACTTCGTGCGCAGCACCAGGCCCTCATGAGCGCCCAGGCCCGCCCGCTCCAGGGAGACATCAACGGCTGCGTCCCGATCACCCTCGGTGGTAACGCGCCAGTCGAGGAGCCAGGGGCCCTGAACTTCGAACTCGGTCGTATTGCGGCTCACCGCACCGCGAAACTCGGCGACGAGTTCTTCCGCGACCGCACTGCCGGCAAGCAGGCCCATGAGCACAGCAAGGACACAGCGGGTCAGCAGAGGCATAACGGGCGCTTCCGGATCAGAACGTTCAGGGGCCGGATTAGGGGGTGCGTTCGAGACAGGCGCCTGCGTGGGCCGATGCCGCATTGGGATCGCAGTCACCCTGCGGGGGAACAGGCACAGCGGCAGTGGCATCCGTAAGCTTGGCGTCTCCAACCGTGCCCTGCACCTGCTCGACACTCACCTCCATGCCCATGATGTCCTTCCACACCGGCCGCATGCTGGTGAAGACAAGGGTTGCGAGGGCGCCAAAAACAAAGGCCCAGCTGGTGAGTCGTGCGAGTGTTTCCACGTATCCAAAGATGGGGGCGGACTAGCGGGACGCCAAGTCTAGGGTCAGCACCGGCACAATGCCTCTACCAAAAGTCATGGTTTGGGGGTTTCCTCCACCGGAACCAGGAGGGGCACCATGCGCTGCGGCATGGGGCTGAACACCAGCGTGGGATTACGCTCTAGCAGTTCGGCGGACAGTTCCAGGCGCAGGATGCCGCGCTCATCGGCCATCAGGCCGGCACCATCACCGATACCCTCAGCGGCCTCAAGGGCCCGGACGACACCGCGCTCACCGGGTTCGAACTCAAAAATCACCCCTGTCACCTCGCCGGGCGGCGCCACGCGCGCTTCCTGCATGGCCATCATGGCGATGCCCATCTGCTCCACGCTCTCCCAGAGCCAGGCGTACTGCACCCGGGGGCCCGGCAAGGCCGCCATGACGAAAGATACGCGCATGCTCAGGCTGCCCTCGGGCTGGTTGCTCCGCAGCAGAAGGTTCTCATCACGCCATTCGGGGCGGGCGGGAAGGTTCAACATGCCGTACTGGCCAACGGGGAACTGGTGCGTTTGTTCACCATCATCGAGAAACAGCAGGATATCCTGCGAATCCATGCTGCGGTTCGTGGACTGCACAATCGTGGTGGCAGTGATGCGGTCCAGAGCGTCCACCGTCCTCGTGACCTCAAGCATCGGAAAGATTTGCGCATAGGGAACAATCGCGACGGGCTCATCATCGCTGTTGAATGCCACGGCTTGCACGTGTGGGGGTGAAGGGATGTCACCCGCCGCATTCATCTCCCGGGCTTGTGCCTCGCCGACAGCACCGCTCACCACCTCGTCACTGATCGCTTCGAGGGTTTCTTCGGGAACATGCGTCCGCAGCTGGGCGTACAGCAACCAGGCGAGGGCGCCGAGGACCACGATCCAGCTCACCATCCGCATTGGGTTTGTTCTCCCTTCATTGCTGTTATTGTTGGCCGTCGCCTGCGTGCGTCGTCGAGTGATACCTTGCCACTCTTTAAAATGTAGACCATCTGGTCCCTTTTTTCGCTGTTCCGACTCCTTTGAGGTGTTTGATGAGCCACTCCGTTCCCGACCTTTGCGATGATTTTGCCGACCGCCTGTCGGTGCTCGAACCGCTGTTCAACGACTACGGTGGGCGTGAGACTTTCGCCGGACCGATCTCCACCGTCAAGTGCTTTGAGGACAACTCGCGGGTCAAGGCCGCGCTCGCGGAACCCGGCGAAGGCCGCGTACTCGTGGTCGATGGTGGCGGCAGCCTGCGGCACGCCTTGCTCGGCGACATGCTGGCAGCGATGGGGCGGGATAATGGCTGGGCGGGTGTCGTTGTCTTTGGTGCCGTCCGGGACGTGGAGATCACACGCACCATCGACATTGGCCTGCGCGCGCTGGCGCCCTACCCCATCAAGTCGAACAAACGGGGTGAAGGGCAACGCGACGTGGTCATCAAATTTGCCGGCTGTTCGATTCATCCGGGCGAGCATCTCTACGCCGATGCTAACGGAATTGCGATTGCCGATGGCGACCTGGGCGTTTGATTCGTCGCTAATCGAAGTGCCAAACAGATGATCAGCGCGACGGTCCTTCAACAGGCCTGACCTGGCAGGGGCGCTAACGCCAGGGCCACGGCGATGGCTGCCGCGAGCCTGGCGTTGGCCGCCATGAGCCCCTGGTTCGCGGCCAGGCTTTCGCCGCCCGTGGCCTGGACGACGTGCTGCAGAAGGAACGGTGTCAGCGCCTTGCCGCTCACCGCCTCGGCCTCCGCCGCCGCAAGCGCCCCGGCGAGTGCCGTAGCAAGTACTTCCGGGGCCAGCGCGTGTGCCTCGGGCACCGGCTGACAAACCAGCACGCCGCCGTCAAGACCCAGCTTGCTTTGCGCCTCCAGGAGTTCTGCCACTTGCCGCGCGTGGTCGACACGCGCGTCCACAGGATGACCGCTCGTGCGCGACCAGAAGGCCGGCAGCTCGTCGGTTCCAAATCCGAGCACAGGCACACCGAGGGTCTCCAGTACCTCGAGCGTCAGGCCAAGATCGAGAATGGCTTTGGGGCCAGCACACACGACCGCCAGCGGATAGCGCGCGAGCGCCGGCAGGTCGGCTGAAATGTCGAAGGTCTGCGCAGCACCCCGATGGACGCCACCGATCCCGCCGGTCGCGAAGACACGGATGCCGGCGGCTGACGCCAGGTGCAGCGTCGCAGCTACCGTCGTGCCACCGCTCTCACCGCGCGCCATGGCGAGGGGCAGATCCCGAACACTGCATTTGCGCGCACTTCCCGCGCCGCGAGCGAGCTGCTCCAGCTGGCCTGCATCCAGGCCCACGCAGGGGATACCCTCCAGCACCGCGATGGTGGCGGGCACGGCGCCGCCGGCGCGGACTTCCGCTTCCGCCTGCCGCGCCGTGTCGAGGTTGGCGGGCCATGGCATTCCATGCGTGATAATGGTGGACTCAAGGGCCACCACCGGGCGGCCCTGTGCCAACGCCTGGCGCACATGCGCTGCGACCATTAGGGGCTTCATCGAAGCCATGCGGTTCAGGTGAGCCGCGGGGCCAGCGGTGCGATGCCGGAGCGGACCGAAGCCGCTGCGGCGCGCTGTTCCATGGCGGCAACCAGCGCTTCGAGCACATGCCCGGCGTCCGCCTCGACCTTCAGGATTGCGAGCTCATCCGCCCGCGTGGTCCCGCGGTTGATGATGGCCAGGGGCTTGCCCTGCTCGACTGCTTCCCGGCAAAAACGAAAGCCCGAATAGACCATCAACGACGACCCCACGACCAGCAGCGCATCGCAGTCGGTCAGAGCGGAGCGGATCCGCTCCACCCGTTCGCGCGGCACACCGCCGCCAAAAAAGACGACGTCCGGCATGAGTACGCCGCCACAGGCCTGGCACGGCGGCACCCGGAAGTCCGAGACCCAGCGGTCATCAACCTCGGCATCACCATCCGGTCGAATGGCTGCGCGGTAACTGGCGTAGTCGGGGTTGGCCGCTTTCAATTCCTGCTGGTAGGCATCACGCTCAACCATGGCGCCGCAATTCAGGCAGCCAGCCCGGTCGAGGCGACCATGCAGGTCGACCACTTTTCGGGACCCGGCCGCCTGGTGCAGACGGTCGACGTTTTGGGTCACGAGCAGGTCGATGTGGCCGAGGCGCTCCA
Organism: Pseudomonadota bacterium; assembly: GCA_038749855.1. Taxonomy (GTDB): domain Bacteria; phylum Pseudomonadota; class Gammaproteobacteria; order Xanthomonadales; family SZUA-36; genus Marinihelvus. The sequence continues at coordinate 1,367 of JBCDHO010000220.1, read as the reverse complement.
GCGCTGCGAGTGCGTGGTGGGCGGCGTTCGGCTCAGAAGCGCGAACATAGGGCCAGCCGTTCATGCTGCGGGCCCAGTAGCGCTGGCGCATTGCCGCCTTGTCGATAAAGGCCTGGTGTTGAATCGGGTCGCTCCGCTGCCATTCACCGCGGTCGTTCCGATAGGTCGGAATGCCCGAGGCGGCGGAGATGCCCGCACCGGTCAGTACGAGCCATCGCGGGTGTCGGGCCAGGAGGGCGTTGAGTGCTTCGCTCACGTCAGCCGGTGGCGTCAGAGACCGAAGGCCGCCACCGCAAGACTCGCGACCACGACGGCCGTAAGAATCAAGCGCATGGAAAAAAACCAGCCCGGGGAAAGACCAGCCCGCTTAAGCAACAGGTCATTAACGAGCGCACCCAGGAAGGCGGCCATAAGCAGCAGCAGGCCGGGTAAAACGGGCAGCAGCAATGCCACCCAGCCGGCAAAAAAGGGCGCCATGCTGGCCAGGTAGAGCGGATCACGAGCGCGCTGACGGGTCACTGCCAAGCCCCAGGTGATGCCGCCGAGAAAGGAGAGGATCACAGCACCATAGGCAATCAGACCGCGGGAAACCCAGTCATGCCATCCTTCCGGACCGACCAGCGAGAGGGCCGCGAAGACCACAAACGGCACCAGCCCACCGAACCCCAGCACGCGGGCCGATACCTGGTTGGGAAGCTTCATCCGGTGCCGATCCCGGCCACGTGCGAGGGGCGCGCTGCGCTCAACATGTAATTGATCAATAGGTTGCGGGTGAGTGAGAGGCGCTTTCGAACCGGGTCGACCTTCACGCCCGTCCGCTCAAGCACCTGAAGCTCATCACGCGCCAAAAGCGACTCGATCTCGGACGGCTTACGCAGCAAGCCGTAGCGGTGCGTGCCCTTGGGTAGCCAGCGCAGGACGTACTCCGCGCCGAAGATCGCCACCAGCCCCGCAAGCGGGTTGCGGTTGATCGTCGCCACAAACATAAGGCCACGGCTTCTGAGCAGGCTGCAGGCAGCCGCCATGAAGCCGTCAAGATCAGCCACATGCTCGACAACTTCCATGTTCAGCACCACGTCATAGCGTGTTTTGCGCTCGCTCATCGCTTCCGCAGTTGTTAACTCGTAGCGAATCTCGAGCCCGGTCTTCGCCGCGTGGTCTGATGCGATGGCGATGTTGCGGTCAACGACATCAATTCCGTGGACCTCGGCACCCAGCCGCGCCATGGACTCGGACAGAATGCCGCCACCGCAACCGATGTCGAGTACGGAGAGGCCCGCGAGCGGTTGCTCACGGGCCTCGTCGAGCTGAAAGTGCCGACAAACGCGCTCCTGGATCCAGGGCACCCGTACGCCGTTCAGGCGATG
>JBCDHO010000219.1:0-5163 GCA_038749855.1 Pseudomonadota bacterium | reverse complement strand
TAAACGTCGAATAGCCCCGGATCCAGGCTTCACCGCGCTCGCCCGGCGCGCACTCGTCACCGGTCTCCGGGTTCATGGCCTTGACCTCGAGGCCTGAGAGCGGAACGCCGAGGCGCATGAACCGCCGTTCTTCCGAGTCATCAAGGCGGCTGGTCGTGACAGTTCCCGCGGTCTCGGTCATGCCGAAGGTGCCCACAAAGACGGCATTTGGCAGGGCCTTTTTCATTTTTTCCGCGATTTCCGGCGGCTGCACCGCGAAGTTCGCGTTCATCAGTTTGACCCGGGACAGGTCGGTGCTTTCAAAGTCCGGGTGGTCGACAAGGTCAGACATGATGGTCCAGAAACAGGGGTAGGTGGCCGTGACTTTCTCGGCCTCCATCATCTTCAGCGCCTCGCCGGCCTGGAAATAACCCATGGTTACGTAGGTCCCGACCTTACTGAAGATGCTGACCATCGGCAGGATGGCCGCGATGTGGAACATGGGCAGCGGCGACCAGAAACTGTCGTCACCGCCGAGCTCGTAGCGGTCCGCGAGGGCCGCGCTGTTTCGAACGATGGCCTCGTGCGGAATCATGCAGCCCTTGGGGTTGGCCGTTGTGCCGGAGGTATAGAGAATCAGCGCCGTGCTGCCCAGGCGCACCTGTAGCCGGCCAAGGTGCAGTGCCTCCAGGCCGCCTCGCTCGGCGAGGGCATGGAATTCGTCTTCGCTGAGCATGGCGTCCGGCCTGGACCCGCCATAGATCACCAGGTTGTTCAGCAACGGCGCCGCCTCGAGGTTCAGGGCCTGGGCGTCCTGGCCGGCTAGGTCCGGGAAGGCCTGGTGCAAGCGTTCAACGAAGTCCACCGCCTCGCTGATCTTGTCGGTCGTGAACACGGCCTTAAGGTCGGCATTCTCCACCACGTAGGCCAGCTCCGGTGGCTGGTAACGGGCATTGATCGGTACGGTGACGCCGCCAAGCAGGGCAACAGCAAACAGGGTCTCGACGAAATCGAGCCCCGTTGGAAGCAGCAGTCCTACATGGTCGCCTGGGCCAATGCCCATGGCCTGGAGGGCCAGGGCCTTGCGCAGGGCCCGATCGCGCAGCTGACCGTAGGTCGCGCGGCGATGGGGCAGCACCACGGCGTCGTGATCCGGCCGCTGGTCCGCGGCGAACAGGAGCAGATCGCCCAGGCTGGTCGCCTTCAGACGAATGTCCTCGATGGCCTGGCTCATGGTGTCGTCCTCAATCGAGGTGGTGCAGGTACTCGCGGACGTACTCGCCGTCGATGCACTCAGTAAGGCCTGGCGCGAGTTCGTGAAAGTGGGGCGTGTCCCGGTGGGCTTCCTCGGCGGCTTCGTCAACGAACGACTCGTACACTGCGTAGCCACGCTCGGTTTCCGGGAGTCGGAAGAACTCGTAGCCGACGCAGCCCGGCTCTTCGGCGCGTACCTGTTCCGTCAGCTTTTTCGCCAGTTCCTCGAACTGCGCTTCCATGCCGGGTTTAACCTGCATGCGGGCGATGAATGTCATCATGAACGTTCTCCCATGGACACGATTCGTTGGGCGTCTGCGCGCCGTTTTTTGAGCGGTTCGCCATGGTAGCACTGGGGTTTTTTAAAATAAACAGTCCTGACTGTTTTTTTATTACGGCGGTCTTGCTAGACTCCCGGGCCGTTGCTGTTGCCGATGTTTGAACCATGTCCGAACCCCGCTATGTATCCGTCTGCGCTGCCGAGGAGGTCGCAGAAAAGGGCTTTCGATGCTTTACGGTGGACGGGGTCGGCCTGGTCCTGTGCCGCTTCCGTGACGAGTACTTTGCGCTCCAGAATCTCTGCTCCCATGCGCTGGCGACCTTTGATGAGGGACGCATGCGCGGCTACCGGCTCATGTGCCCCCTGCATGGTGCCACCTTCGATATTAGGGATGGCTCCGTCGCCGGCGCCCCGGCCACGCAGCCGATCGGAAGCTATCCGCTCCGGATCGTGGACGGGATGATCGAGGTAGACATCGCTGACGCTCTTCCTTCACCGATCTAGGCTGGCCTGCTCCCCGAGTGATCGAGCGCCTCAGCGCAGGCGCTTGTCGCCGTCCCAGCTTTCCGCAGCGCCGCGCATGTAGTCGAAGGCGCCGCGAATTTTCTCGTCCACCTCGATCAGCTCCAGCATCGTGCCGTTGTGAAAAATGGTATCGACATAGGCGAAGTTCACCCCGGCCGTGGTCCGACCCTGCTGAACGATTTTCGAGCGCAGTTCGTAGGCATCGAGCGTTGCCTGCAGGTCGTCAACGAACACCCCCATGTGCTGCAGGCCGGGCTCATTCGCGCTGAGAAACTCCGTGTAGATGCTGGGGGCGTCGTTGTGCTGTTCGACCAGCTCGATCTGCTGGCCGCCCGTGTAGGCAATGGCGACGCTCATGTCGATGTCCGCCGGCTCGCCGCGAAACTCACACCATTCGAACTCGATGTGTTCCATGACAAAAAACGGTCCGACGCCCATGACGTCAAGCCAATGGTGCGCGGCGGCGCGCCAGTCATAGACGGCGAAACCGTTCTGCAGGATGGGTCCGAAGCGGAGGCTCATGCGCGCTGGTTGAAGCGGCGACCGACCAGGGCGCTGGCAATGTTGATTTTCTGGATGTCGATGGCGCCGCCGGCAATGCCCCAGCCCCAGGCGTCGCGGAAGCGGCGCTCCATGGGGTATTCCTTCGAGTAGCCGTAGCCGCCCATGAGCTGCAGGGCGTTTCCGGTTACCGTGCGGGCAATTTCGTTTGCGAAGCACTTGGCCACGCTGGAGTTCATGATGCTCGGGAAGCCCTGTTCCGCATCCACGGCTGCCCGCCAGATCAGCAGCCGCGAGGCCTCGATCTGCATCTGCATCTCCGCCAGCTTCAGCTGCACGGCCTGGAAGTCGACGATCGGCTTGCCGAACTGTTCGCGCTCCTGCGTGTATTCGATGACGTGATCGAGGGCCGCCGAGGCCTGGGCCAGGGCCATGGTGGCGTTGCCGCAGCGCTCCAGGTCGAAGGCCCCCATGAGCTGTTTGAAGCCGCTGGCACCGACGACGACGTTTTTCTTCGGCACCGTGACGTTGTCGAAGTAAATGTCCGAGGAGGGCACACCGCGAAAACCCATTAGGTGCTCGGGGCGGCCAAAGCTCAGGCCTTCCATGCCCTTCTCGACATAGACTGCGCCGATGCCCTTGGCGCCCGGGTCGTCGCTCATGCGGCACCAGACCACATAGCCGTCCGCGTGACCGCCACCGGAGCACCAGCGCTTGGTGCCGTTCAGGACGACCTCCTCGCCCTCAATACGGGCCGTGGTTTTGAGGTCCGTCAGCGCCGAGCCGGCGGCCGGCTCCGACATGGCAATGGCGACCATCTTTTCGCCGCGGCAGACCTGCGGTACCAGCTCTTCTGCCAGCTCACGATCGCCAAACTTTTCAATGGCACGAATGGGTCCGACACAGGATTCGAAGACGGGAAAACCGACCGCCGACGACACCTTGCCGAGCTCCTCGATGACCAGCAGCGCCTCGAGGTTACCCAGGCCCAGGCCACCGAGTTCCTCGGAAATATTGATGCCGAGATAACCCATCTCCGCGAATTCCTGGACGACGTCGTGTGAGGGCGGCTCACCGGATTCCTCGATGCTTTCGGCCAGGGGCAACAGTCGTTCCTGGGCGTAACGCCGTACGCTGTCGCGCAGTTCTTTTTGTTCTTCGGTCAGTTGAAAATCCATGGTGCTCCAGAGCTCCGGTGATAATGTCGAAAGGGGTAATTTCCGCGCGGCAGAAGGATCCGGGTCCCGGGATGCGCGGGCTTGTGCGGCAGGGACGGGCTGTGCGAGACCGGGCCTTCGAACCTGCCTTGAGCGCCTGCGGGCGCCAAGTATACTGAGCGGCTTCTCACGTCGGGGTGCCGCCTTGCACGAACTGCTGAACGGAATTCGCGTCCTTGATTTTGGTCGTTACGTGGCTGGCCCTTACTGCGCCACGCTGCTCGGGTATCTCGGCGCGGAGGTGATCCGCGTAGAGCGGGCTCGCGGCGGCGAAGACCGCTACATCGCACCCTTCGAGGGCACGGAGACCGGTGGTCTGTTCATGCAGACCGGCTGTAACAAGCGCTCGCTGGCGCTCAATTTCCGCAACCCGGACACCCGCGAGGTGGTTGAGCGGTTGATCAAGACTGCCGATGTCATCGTGGTCAATCTGCCGCCCAGGGCGCTGCAGCGCATGGGTCTGGACTGGGAGACGGTGCAGTCGCTCAATCCACGCGCCATCCTGGCGACGCAGACCGCCTTTGGCAGCGAAGGGCCGCTGGCGGACCGCGGAGGCTTTGATGGGGTTGCCCAGGCCATGTCCGGCGCCCTGTACATGACGGGCACGCCGGGCGAGCCGGTCAAGGCGGCGGCGCCCTACGTGGATTTTTCGACGGCGGTCATGAGTGCCCTGGGTGTCATGGCAGCGCTGCTCGCGCGCCGGGATACGGGCGTGGGCCAGCACGTCGAGGCCAATCTCCTGCACACGGCCCTGGCCGTGTTTGGCTCCCACCTGGCGGAGCAGGGAGCGCTTGGGCTCAACCGAACGCCGTCCGGCAATCGTGTTCAGACCTCCGGGCCCTCCGACGTGTTTGCCACGCGTGATGGTCATATCCTGACGCACGTGGTGGGCAACGGGCTCTTTCGCCGCTGCGCCGAACTGCTGGGTCGCGAAGCGTGGCTCGATGACGAGCAGCTGCTGTCCGACCAGGGCCGGGGCGACGCACGTAATCTGTTGTGCCCTGCCATGGGCGAGTGGTGCGCGCAGCGCAGCACGGAAGAGGCCCTCGAAGCCCTCGAGGCGGCGGGTATTCCGTCCGGGCCTGTGTTGAACCTTCAGGAGGCCCTCGACCTTCCCCAGGCGGGCGCCTTGGAGATGTTTCGTTCCATGGGTTTCCCGGGCTGGTCCGGGACCGCACCGGTCGTCGATCTGCCCCTGCGCTTCAGCGAAGGAGCAGCGGGCATCGAAGCTCCTCCGCCGGCGCTGGGCGCAGACAACAAGGACCTGCTCGCCGAGCTGGGCTTCGACGAAAAGGCGATACGCGCGCTGCTGGACTGATCGGCGAATGCTCACGGAATCGGGGTTCTTTTTGGGCTGCTTCTGCGCGCAAAATAAACAGTCCTGACTGTTTTTTTTACACGCAGAAG
>JBCDHO010000218.1:0-5184 GCA_038749855.1 Pseudomonadota bacterium | reverse complement strand
GATGAACCCGGCGGTCAACGCATCGTGCTGGGTGACTGGTACGACCAGGGCAGCGTGCTGACGCTCGATTCGGGCGGCTATCGCCTCGACGCCCTGCCCTGGGCCTGAGCCCAACCACCCGCTCTGATCGCCCGTGGTACCCCCGCGTTGAAGATTTCGCCGGGCAGGGCCGGCCGGGTTTCAGCAGCGGCCGGCGCGCAGCGCTAGCGGCCACACCACTTCCCGCGCCACCTCCGGGCCGCCCCAGGGCCCTTCGAGCTCCGCCCGCAGGGCCGGCAGCGGATCCGCAAGGCCGGCTGCCCGGTAGCGACGCACCGCAGACCAGGTGTCGAGATAGGCCATGAACGCATCCAGGGTCCATCGACTGCGCAGTTCAAAGTGCGGTGGTTCCAGGGTTTCGAAAGGAAAAGGCAGGCTGCGGTAGCCCGCATCCACGTAGGCGCGCTCAGGCGGCCAATAGGGCCCGATCACACCATCGTAAAACGCCGTCACGCACGCGTCGACCGACGAGTCGATGGTATTGAGCTGGTAGGTCCAGGCTGCGAGCACGCCCCCGGGTCGCAAAACGCGCTTCACCTCCGCATAGAAGTCGGAGAAATCGAACCAGTGCAGAGCCTGACCCACGGTGACCAGGTCAACCGAACCTGTCGCCAGGCCGCAGCGTTCCGCCGGTTAGCAAGCAAAGCGCACATTGCGCGGCCCGCTGGCCTCTGCCAGCTGTTCCGCGCTGGCATCGGTCGCATGCACCCGTGCAAAACGGCTGGCCAGGCCTCGGGCCGCCTGGCCGTTACCCGTGCCGACGTCCCAGGCGCAATCATGGGCGGGCGCCACCAGCGCCAGCCAGTCAAACAGTTCGGATGGATAACCGGGCCGCGCTCTGGCGTAGGCGCCGGCGTGGCCGGAAAAATGGTCTTTGAAGCCCGGGTCGCCTGTCATTGGGGCCCTATGGACAGGGTGCCGCTGCTGAAGGCGCAGGTGCTCAAGCGGCACCCATCGCGCGCAGCTCCCGCTCGGAAAACCCAGCCTGGGTGCGAGCAGCAACATTGAATGGCCCTCTGATCCGGCCGTCGAAGCGCGTTTCCAGCAGGTGCAGAAACGTCTCGTCTGGATCGACACCGGCCTCAAGGCAGCTGCGCTGGAACCAACGCGTGCCGATCTCTACGTGCCTTACCTCTTCAGCAAGGATGACCTCAAGCGCGGCGACGGTTTGCTCGTCGCCGGCCGAGCGAAGGCGTTCGATCATGCCGGGCGTTACATCCAGTCCCCGCGCTTCCAGTACACGGGGGACAAGCGCCATGCGCTCCAGGCAGGAGTGGGCCGTGCATACCGCCATGTCCCAGAGCCCGTTGTGGGCGGGAAAATCGCCGTAGCGGTAGCCGAGCGCTTCAAGTCGATGGGCAAGCAGTGCAAAGTGTCGGGCCTCATCGTCGGCCACCGAAAGCCAGTCGGTGTAATAGGCCGCCGGACGGTCGCGAAAACGCCACGCCGCATCGAGCGCGAGGTTGATCGCATTAAACTCGATGTGAGCGATCGCGTGGACCAGCGCTGCCCTGCCCTCCGGACTACCAAGGCGCCGTCGAGGCACCTTGTGCGGCGGAACCAGCTCGGGACGATCAGGGCGACCAGGCGCACCGATCGGCGGCGCAGGTTCAGCGGGTGCAGGCGCCAGCCCCGTATTCCGAACATCCTCCCAAAGCGCATGGACTGCGCGACATTTTTCTGCGGGCTCGGCGATGAGCAGGCAGGCCTGCAGCTGTGCGAAGGCAACGGGCATCTATGGGTCCTTGCTGGGGTCCTTGCTGGGCGGGGCCGAAAGTATAACCCCAGCCCCAGCGGCAGCGACACGGCTCTGGCCTGACCCGACCTGGGCTGAGCTGCCCTGACCTGGGCTGACCTGGGCTGACCTGGGCTGAGCTGCCCTGACCTGACCTGTCCTGACCTGTCCTGACCTGTCCTGTCCTGTCCTGTCCTGCCAGACCATGACCGAGGACACATGATCGGCAAGCCCTGACCTCCTAGGCTGCTCCCCATCCGGCCTTAACCGTCATTTAAGCACCGCCTGTCAGACTAGCCCCATGAGCGTCGCTGTCGCACAAGCCGGTCTCTTCACGGACCTCCCGCCCCGGAACCGATCTCCGTTGCCGGTCCGCTGGATCTTGCTGGCAGTGCTGGTGCACGGGGTCCTGATTTTCACCTGGAAGCAACCGCTCCACGACCCGCTTCCCCCGAGGCTTGACCGCAGCGTGAGTGTTCAGCTCGAGCCCACCGCTAACCCGACGGTGATCGAGGAGTCCTCAGAACCCATGCCACCCTCGATGCCCGCACCGCCCAAGGTGACACCAGCCCCGGCAGCCCCGACCGCGCGCGACAGCAGTCCTCCACCAGCGGCATCGGCGCCTGAACCGCAGCAGACGGCGCCAGCGGCAACGATCACGCTGGACCCCTTGCCGGAACCCCCCGAAGCGCCCTTACCAGAATCCCTGGATACGCAGCGCCTGCTCGAAACCATCGCGGCGATGGACTGGAGCGACCCGGAAACGCCGCGTCATCTGGCCCGTTCCACGGACAGCGATACGCTGGAGGGTTTGCGAAGACCATTGCTGCCAGGGGCCGACAATCGCTTCGGTGAGGCCTACGCGCCGGCATCCAATGAGGTTGTGGACAACTGGCTGGGCGCCGACGGAACGCAGCAGGTGGTCATCCGGGCACCGGATGGCAACACCTATTGCGGACGCCAGGGTCCGGTCGATGACATGCGCCCCTGGCTTCAGATGCCAATGCTGTTCCACCGCTGCGCTGGCGGCGGCAAGCGCCGAGCGGGGAGCTCCTGGCGGAACAATTAGCGAATTTCGCCATGGCCACTGCACCGGCGCCAAAGGTCCCGTGCCCAGAAACCGAGCAATGGCGGGGTTCCTTGAGCGCGCCCCCTATTGGCATGCTATCTGCATAATCAAACGGTGTAGCCATTTGCGAAAGGAGCACATGACCATGGAACGAGGCAGGGGATCCTGCGGAAACGTGCTGGCGGCGCTCGCCAGCTTCTTCATTCCCGGACTGGGACAGCTGCTCCAGGGCCGCTGGATCCTGGCGGGCTTCATGTTCCTGCTGACGGTGATCCTCTGGATGATCCTGTTGGGCTGGATCATCCACCTCTGGTCCATCATCGACGCCGCGCTCTGGGAGCCCCCACGTGAGCGCTGGCGTGACCGCCGCTACTACGCCTGACCCGACAAAGGCGTCACCGGTTCCGGGCGTCCGTCACCCTGTGGCGGGCGCCCGCTGCGTATACTGAAGCGACATCAAACGGAGCCGTTTATGGCGACCCTGGACTCCCTGAACCTGCGCGAAGCCCGACCCGACGACGCCGACCAGATACTGCGCTTTATTCGTGAGCTGGCCGACTACGAGAAGCTCCTGCACGAGGTCACCGCCACCCTTGAGGACATTCGCGAGACGCTGTTCGGTGCGGATCCGCAGGCAAAGGTGCTGATCGCCGAATGGGACGGGGCCCCCGCCGGTTTCGCGCTCTACCACGGCATGGTTTCGACCTTCGTGGGTCGCTCCGGGTTTTACCTGGAAGATCTCTTTGTGCGGCCTGAGTTTCGCGGGCGGGGGATCGGTTCAGCCCTGCTGGTTCGACTGGCGCGAATCGCCGTGGACACGGGACAATGTCGCCTGGACTGGTCCTGCCTGGACTGGAATGAGCCATCCCTCGCGTTCTATCGGCGCCTCGGCGCGAAGGAACTGACCGAGTGGGTCCGGCTGCGGCTGGACGGGGAGGCGCTGAAGGCCGTTGCAGCCCGGGACGGCGCCGATGGATGAAGAACGCCCGATGGACCCCTGACCCCGGCGCGATCATCGTGCGCCGCTGGCATGGGGCGCTTTGCTAAACTGGGCGCAACGCTCAAACCTGCACAATCACCGGCTGCTGGGGCGTCAACACCCCACCCGAACAAGACCGGAAAAACGATGTTCTACAAAGCGCTCCTCTATCCCCTCCTGCTCCAGGTTGCCCTCAGCTTTCTTGTGCTGAGCGTACTGTTTATCCGGCGCGTACGAGAGTTCAGCAAGCGGCGAATTCACCCCGACAGCGTTCCGACCCGCGGACGGATGCAGGATGCGCTCACCGATGCCGCCGCGTCCTCCGACAGCTTTCAGAACCAGTTCGAGCTGCCCGTGCTGTTTTACGTCGCCGTGCTCCTCGCCATCACCCTGCTGCTGACTGACCCGCTCCTAGCGACGCTGGCGTGGATGTTCGTGCTGCTGCGCTACCTCCATGCGGCTGTCCACCTCACCTACAACCTGGTCATGCACCGATTCTTCCTGTTCGCCATGAGCGCAATCGTACTGCTGATGATGTGGGTCCGACTCGGCTGGCTGATCTTTCTCCAATAGCCCGATCGAAGGCCAGGCTCGCCGCTGATGGGCCGCGCAGGCGGGTTCAAACGGGCGGGAGCGACCAGTCAATTGGCGCTTCGCCACGGGCAACCAGCCAGTCGTTTGCCTTGGAAAAATGACGGCAGCCAAAGAACCCGCGGTGCGCAGACAGGGGCGACGGGTGCGGAGCGGTCAACACGTGGTGGCGCTCGCGATCGATGACACTCCCCTTTCGTAAGGCGTAGCCACCCCACAGCAGGAACACGAGCCCGTCACGTTCTGCGTTCAGCACCCGCACGACCTGATCCGTGAATTGCTCCCAGCCCCTGCGCTGGTGGGCGCCCGCCTGGCCGCGCTCGACCGTCAGCACCGCGTTCAGCAGCAGCACGCCCTGCTCTGCCCACGATTGCAAGTAACCATGATCGGGCGGCTCGATGCCAAGGTCTGTGCGTAACTCCTTGAAGATATTGACGAGCGACGGGGGCACAGCAACACCAGGCATAACCGAAAAGCAGAGACCGTGGGCCTGGCGTGGGCCATGGTAGGGGTCCTGGCCCAGCACCACGACGCGGACCGCCTGGAATGGCGTTGAGTCCAGCGCGTTAAAGATGAGACGACCGGGCGGATAGACGGTGGCGCCCGCCCGTTTTCGTTCCAGTAAGAACTGCCGCAGGGCAACCATGTATGGCTGGTGGAATTCAGGCCCCAGCCGCCGCTTCCAGGACGCTTCAAGGCGCAATTCGCGTTCTGCTTCTTCGCTCATTGAATCACCCTGGCTTACCGCTCGTTTTTGCTTGAAAACAACCG
>JBCDHO010000217.1:0-5206 GCA_038749855.1 Pseudomonadota bacterium | reverse complement strand
GCTGCATCAGCCGGCGCTCCGCCGGCAACGCGGTGCCGGAGGCGAAATCACCGCCCCGAAGCTCCTGCGCCATGCGGGCCGCCGTTTCGGTCTCAATCTCGGACAGCTCAGGATTGCGGTGAAAGTGCTCAAAGAGCGGTGCCAGGTAGCTGTCATAATCGTTCTTGACGCTGATGCTCAGTTCATTGGCGGCGGCGCCGGAAGCGCTCAGCGCGCCCAAAAACAGAGAGAGGGGCAGGGCAGCGAGTGAAAGACGCATGGCATGGGAACCTGAAAAAAGAGAGAACGCCAGTGTACGCAGGCGAACCGTCCAGGCCAAATGAGCGCTACAGCAACGGTCACCCGACCTCGCATGAGCCTGGCATCACGCGTAAATCACCCAGTCTTGACCCGCTTCAGCAAATCATGAGACCGCATTACTCAGGAGCCCGTCATGATCGAATTCATTTCCGCAGCTGGCCTGCTTACGCTGCTCTTCGCGCTGGGCAGCTTCGCAAACAGACGCCGACAGCAGCCGGTGCTGCTGCCGAGCACTTCTTCCGCGGACCGTCGCCGACGCTAAAACTCCGGCCCATAGAGGCCCGAAAACGCGTTCAGCAATACCCGAGAGTTGCACGACCGGCAGGCGTACGATCCGGCGCTGCGCTTTCTCTGACCTGAGCTTTTTACTAGCATGGGGCGCCCAACTCCACCGGCGCTGGCCCATGGAAAAAGCAATGTGCGGACCCATTACACTTGGCTGGCGTGAGTGGGTATCGCTTCCCGACATCGGGTTATGGCAACTCAAGGCCAAAGTGGACACGGGCGCGCGCACATCAGCGCTCCACGCCTTCGATGTGACCACGTTCAGCGAGGGCGGAGAGCCCTGGGTCCGCTTCCTCATGCATCCGAACCAGCGTGATGACACATCGGTCACCGAGTGTCTGGCGCCCATTCTGGACGAGCGGGATGTTCGCGACTCAGGCGGGCACCAAACGCGCCGCTTCGTGATCAAAACGGAACTTGTGCTGGGCCCGCACCGCTGGCCCATCGAGGCAACGCTGACCGCTCGGGACGACATGCTGTTTCGCATGCTTCTGGGCCGAACCGCATTGCATCGGCGCTGCCTGGTTGACCCGTCTCGTTCTTACCTGGTTGGGGAGAGGCCCGGCGTCGCCGCACAGGACGCTGGAGCGCACGAAGCGCCGGGCAATTTTGACACCCGCTCGTCACGCGCGGACGACGCCACATGACCGCCAACCGCGCCATCACCGTAGGCGGTGTGCGGGTCAGGCCCGGTGAACGGAAGAACGTGGATCTGCCAATCGCCGACCTGTACACGACCACGTCACTGCATATGCCCCTGCAGGTGATCTGCGGACGCCAGGCGGGTCCGACCGCCTTTGTATCGGCTGCCGTACACGGTGACGAAATCAATGGCGTGGAGATCGTCCGGCGACTGCTCCAACTCAAAACGCTCCAGCGTCTGAAAGGCAATCTGCTGCTCGTACCTGTGGTTAACGTACACGGCTTTCTGGACCGCTCGCGCTACTTGCCCGACCGCCGCGACCTCAACCGCAGCTTCCCCGGCACGCCCAAAGGTTCCATTGCCGCCCGGCTTGCGCACACCTTCACGGAGGAGGTCGCGCTCCGGGCTGACTTCGGCATCGACCTGCACACCGGCGCCATCGACCGATCGAATCTGCCCCAGGTCCGAGTCACCGGCAGCGACAAGGAGGCCACACGGCTGGCCCTCGCCTTTGGCGCGCCTGTCATCGTCTGCGCCCGCGAACGCGCGGGTGCCCTGCGCACGGCTGCTGCCAGCAAGGGCATACCCGTGCTCGTCTACGAGGCGGGAGAGGCCCTGCGCTTTGATGAATTGAGCATCAAGGCCGGCGTTCGCGGTATCCTGCGCGTCCTGCGCGCACGGGGCATGCTGCCGCGGCGCCGGGAAACGAATACCAGCGGCACCGTCATCGCCACCGACACGAGCTGGGTCCGGGCACCGACCAGCGGGATCGTCACGCAGCGCGGAGCCCTTGGGCGGCGTGTTAAGAAAGGGGATGTGCTGGCCGTGATGACGGACCCGCTCGGCACCGTTAGCGAGCCCGTACCGTCACCGTTTTCGGGACTCATTATCGGTCGCAGCAACCTGCCGCTGGCCCACGAGGGCGACGCCCTGTTCAACATTGCCAGCTTCGAAAGCGTTGCGAAAGCCGAGGGCGTGGTTGAGGACTTTGCCACCACCCACGAGCCGGCCCCGGACCGTCGCGTGCAAAATGAGCTCATGGATACCTGAGATGAAAATCGCTGTTCTGTCCACCAACGGCCGCCTCTACAGCACACGCCGCCTCATGCAGGCCGGCCGCGAGCGCGGCCACGACATGGTGCTGCTCAACCACAAGCGCTGCTACATGAACATCGCGTCGCACCGACCCAGCGTTCACTACAAGGGCAAGGCCGTCACGGGCATCGATGCCATTATTCCGCGGATCGGCGCGAGCGTGTCGTTTTATGGCACGGCCGTGGTGCGCCAGTTCGAAATGATGGGCGTGTATTCGCTCAACGAATCCGTGGCGATCTCGCGGTCCCGGGACAAGCTGCGTGCCTTGCAGCTGCTGGCCCGCAAGGGCATCGGCCTGCCGGTGACGGGCTTCGCCAACTCGCCCGACGATACGGAAGACCTGCTCGGTTTCGTGGGCGGCGCGCCGGTGGTGATCAAGCTGCTAGAGGGAACACAGGGGGTGGGCGTTGTGCTCGGTGAGACCAAGAAGGCCGCGGAAAGCGTCATCGAGGCCTTCCGGGGGCTGAATGCCAACTTCATGGTGCAGGAGTTCATCAAGGAAGCCGGCAACTCCGACATTCGCTGCCTGGTGGTCGGCAAACGGGTGGTGGCCGCCATGAAGCGAACCGGTAAGGAAGGAGACTTCCGCTCCAACCTGCACCGTGGCGGCAGCGCAGCGCTGGTGCGTATCACGCCGGAGGAGCGGTCCACGGCAGTGCGCTCGGCCCAGATTATGGGCCTCAACGTCGCAGGTGTGGATCTCCTGCGCAGCAACCACGGCCCGGTGGTGCTCGAAGTGAACTCCAGCCCGGGCCTGGAAGGCATCGAAAAGGCCACGGAAAAGGACGTGGCCGGAAGCGTCATCCAGTTCCTGGAGAAGAACGCCAAGCCCGGCAAAACGAAGGCCCGAGGCAAGGGCTAGCCCCACATTCGCGCGTACAGACAGTGCCGTTGAGTCACTACCGCGGGTAGCTGATGGCGGTTTCAACATCCACTAGGCGTCATGCTCCGGGTGACGTCGATGAAGTGCCGGAGCCTGGCTCTCCGGATCGGCTGCAGCCGGGCCCAACAGGTGACGCACCCTCGGCGTTTCCTCGCCGACGTGAAAACCCAGCACACCCTCCTGGATGTCCTGGTCGTGTCGAGTGACGCGCTCGTGCTGGCGCAGGTGTTCGTTCCAACTGGCCACGAGGAACCATTCCTTCCAGCACTCGGGGGCTTCCGCGTCCTGGTACAGGCCCCACTGGTACGCGCCATCGCGGTAGCGCTCCTTGGACAGCTCGTGAATGGCACGGACAAACTCCGCCTCGCTGGCAGGATCGATCCGGTAATCGATGGTGATCATCACCGGGCCACGATCGGCAGGCTGGCCAAGGTCCCTGTGCAGGGCCGGGGACGGCCAGAAGGACGATGGAGACAGGTCCAGCTCCTCGCCCAGGCCAAGACGCCAGCGCCAGGTCAGGGGGATGGCCAGCACGATGCCGATGGCCGCAATCAGCAAGGCGTCATCCGCGGAACGGGACGTCGCCACCTGTCCCCACAGCGTGGAGCCCGCCGCCATGGACCCGAAGAACACCATCATGAAGATGGCCAGCCCGCGCGCACGAACCCAGTTCGGCAACGCCGTCTGGGCCGAGATATTGAGGCTTGTCAGCACGCCGATCCAACCGAGTCCGCCCAGCAACGCCGCGCCGATGGCCACCGCCTGCAGGTCGAACACCGACAGCAGGACCATGGCCAGGGCCGTGACCAGTGAGCCCAAGGCAGCCAACCGGTTGGTGT
The DNA here is from genome assembly GCA_038749855.1 of Pseudomonadota bacterium. GTDB lineage: Bacteria > Pseudomonadota > Gammaproteobacteria > Xanthomonadales > SZUA-36 > Marinihelvus. The sequence goes on along the minus strand of JBCDHO010000217.1, from coordinate 1,161 downwards.
CCAGCCACTTTTTCAGCTTCGGAAGCAACAAGGCCCCCAGCACCGCGCCAGTTCCAATGGCGGCCAGCAGCAGGCCGTAAAACTCCGCGCCACCGCCGGGGACCTGCCGCGCCACCAGGGGCAACAGGGACCAGTAGGCGCTGGCGAAGACAAAGAAGCCGAAAGCGCGCACCAGCGTGGCCTTCAATGGGCCGTTGTAGAACGCGTGGCGGAGACCGGTAATCATGGCCGCGCCCATGGGCTCGGGGGGCAGGGTGTGCGCCGGTTGCTCCTCCCGCTTCCACAGCAGCAGGGCCGCGATGATCAATATGTGCGTGGCGGCATTCAGCGCGAAGGGCGCTGCCAGGGACACCGCCGTAATCAGGAAGCCTGCGATGGCGGGGCCAATGGCGCGCGAAATGTTCAGGCCCATGGAGTTCAGGGCAATGGCCGGATTCAGCGTGTCCCGGGGCACCAGCTCAGGAACGATTGACTGCCAGGCCGGGGCCATAAAGGCCGCTGCCGTGCCGATGAGAAAGGTGAAGCTGATCAGCAGCCAGGGCGTCATGAGCCCCTGCGCCACCAGGACGGCGAGCGCCGCAATGACGACGAAGAGGAACAGGTTCACGGTGATCAGCAGCCGTCGCTTGTCCACCCGGTCCGCGAGCGTGCCGGCAAACAGGGCGAACAGGAAGATCGGCAGCGTGGTCGCAGCCTGCACCAGCGTTACGACCGAGGGTGTGGAGTCGAGCGTGGTCATCAACCAGCCGGCGCCCACATCGTGCATCCAGGTGCCGATGTTGCTGATCAGCGTTGCGGTCCACAGCAAGGTGAAGGCCCTGAACCGAAACGGGCTCCACGCCGTCACCACTGCGGACGACGCTGAAGCACCGTCCTTAGTGGGCGTTGATGGCTCCTGTTTCAAAACCGCTTCCTTAGGTTGGCTGGCTGAAAACGTCGGTGGAAAGCAGCTTAAGGCAGCCGGACAGCCAAAACGGCATTCCGACACTCACCACTTTGGTCATCCGTCTAAAGCCAACCCGGCAGATTGGCTATCGCTTTTTTGGCGATCCGTCTATAGCCACTTTGGCAGATTGGCTATCGCCATTTTGGTGATTCGTCTATAGCCATTTTGTCAAATTGGCTATAGCCAGAATGGCAGATCGGCTATAGAAACTTTGG
>JBCDHO010000216.1:0-5233 GCA_038749855.1 Pseudomonadota bacterium | reverse complement strand
GTCGTGGTCGTGGTCGTGGTCGTGGTCGTGGTCGTGGTCGTGGTCGTGGTCGTGGTCGTGGTCGTGGCCAGCGTCTTCCCCTTCGGAGCCCACGGGGTGATCTTCCTCGCTGCCCGTCATTCGGCCGGCTCCAGCCAATGCTCGAAGATCTCGATATCGAGCACGTCTTCGTCCGGGCCCTCGTAGGGATGCCAGAGCTCATTTTGCTGCAGCCGCACCCGGTAAATGCGCTGCTTCGGAAGGCCGTCACCGCGGATAAACCGCTCCGGCTCGCCGTGCAGACCGCAAACGCGTTCCACCCTGCCGATGCGGCCTTTGGCATAGGCGGGCACACGGTGGTGGACCTGGGGCAGGCGGGCGGCGATGCGGACGCGCTGGCCGACCGCGTAGCGGGGAATACTCATCGGGTTTGCTCGCTGATGGGGTTCACGCGCTGGCCACCTGGCGCTGGCGGATCGCTTCGGCCCGGCGCTCAAGGGCGGCTTCGCTCACCACGCCCTTGTCCACGAGCACCCAGGCGAGGGATTTGACCCAGCGCTCGTAGTAAGAGAGCGTGTCGTAGTCCTCGGGCGCGAGGCGCTCGATGCCGTCACGGAGTTCGGCGAAGTCGCTGAGCAGGCCCTTCTGCAGGGCCAGCCGAATCATGGCGTCGATCTGCCACTCCCAGTGCGCCGTATCGTGCTCGGAACGGTCCACCGGGCCAGCCGGAAAGCCGCCGACATCGTGCGGGCCGCCTGGCACGCCCCCGTCACCTTGGGAGTCGACGGTTAAACCAGCGGCATCTTGGGCACTTTCTGCGAGCGCGGCGTGGTCAGGGTCGTGGTCGTGGTCGGGATTTGCGGGTTCGTCAGCCATGAATGTCAGGGGGGCACGATCGCTCAGGGACGCTAAGTATAGGAGAGCCGGAAGAAGCTGCCTGCGGCGAGGCGAAAGTGCCGACGCGTGCGTGAGTGCGCCGTCGCTGGCCCACCCCATGTTTTTGTCCTCGGTCCCGGATGCCTTTCTCCGTCACGCGATTGCCCAGGGACGCGAAGGCACCCCCATGGTGGGCTTCGGCGACCAACTGTCTGCGGACGAACTGGGTGCGCTGACCGCCTTCTTGCGCAGCCGCGCCTCCGGCTGGGATACCCCGGATGTGGCCCTGCGCGTCGCACCGGAACCGAACGAGTACGTGCTCAACCCCAAAGGCGACACACCCACGTTCACGCTGCAGGAAAATCGCTACGTCCCCGCCAGCCAGGTGCGTGACGCCCTGGCCAGCGGGGAGCGCATGGTGCTGCTGGATGCGCGTCCCATGTCCGACTGGCAACGCGCCCACATCCCCGGCGCCGTGCCCATGCCGTTCTATACGGTGCCAGAAGAGATTCTCGAACACCTGCCCACGGACGGCACCTGGATCGTCGTCTACTGCGCCTGCCCCCACGCCGCCTCCGGCCGCGTCGTCGACGCGCTGCGCGCCAATGGCATCTCCAACACCGCCATCATCGATGAGGGCATGATCATCTGGGCGCAGCGGGGTTATCCGATCCAGGCGGGGTGGTGAGCGGCCAGGTGTTCCCTGGGACACGACAGGCGCTGACCTATACTCGTGGCCCCACGTTCAGGAGCGTCCCGTGATCGAAGCCCAGAGTCCCAAGTACGGGCTGCGAAATGCCTTCCCGAGGCATCTCCGCTATCACCAGCCGAAGACCGGAACCCGACGCCCGGGGCGCGCGAAGGCGCTGCACCTCTTGGCGTGTGTGGTGAGCGCCGCACTGACCGCTTGCGCAACAGCGACCGCGCCCGAGCGCACGCCCACCGAAGCGGGCCACGCATTGTCTGAGCCGGCCACGGGGGCAAAACCCCGCAACATCATCTTCTTCCTGGGCGATGGCATGGGCGCGGCCCAGGTGAAGGCCTACCGCACCTATGCGGACGACCCCTCAACGCCTGTGATCGACCCGCTGGTGTTTGATCCACTGCTTGTGGGGGCAATCGCCACCGAGTCCATTACGCTTGAGTGCGAGCGCCGGTCCGACGGTGACTGTCCCATTGACCCCTACGGCGTGACCGATTCCGCGGCCTCGGCCACGGCCTACGCCACGGGGCAGGACACGCTCAACGGCATGCTGTCCCAGGGACCGGACGGCGAACGGCTGGGCACGGTGCTGGAGGCGGCCGCGGCCCGGGGCATGGGCACGGGCGTGGTTTCCACCTCGCAGGTCACCCATGCCTCGCCGGCGGCCTTCGTGGTCCACGTGGCATCGCGGCGCGACTACGCCGAAATCGCCAACCAGTTTTTCGACAATCAGATCGGCGACATGCCCATCCCACAGGTGATTCTTGGCGGCGGCGTGCGGGATTTCCGACGGGAGGACCGCAACCTCATCGCAGAATTCGAGGCGGTGGGCTACGAAGTTCTGGAAGATGCGGAAGCACTGGAAAACGCCTCCGGCGAACGCCTGCTGGGGCTTTTCGCACCCGTCGCCCTGCCGCGGCACTGGGACCGACCCGAGTCGTCGCCCACGCCGACGCTGGCGGCCATGACCCAGCAGGCCATCGCCACACTGGACCAGCAGCCGCAGGGCTTTTTCCTGGTGGTCGAAGGCAGCCAGGTGGACTGGGCCGGGCACGGTAACGACGTCGCCGGCGTTGTGAGCGAGATGGAAGGCTTTACGGAGGCCATCAGCGTCGGGCTGGACTACGCCGCCCAGCGGACCGACACGCTCGTGGTGATCACCGCCGATCATGAAACGGGCGGCATGTCCATCGGCCGGGACGGCATCTATCGCTGGAACCCCCGCCCCCTGCGGAACCTCAAAGGCACACCGGCGGCCATGATCGAAGCCTTCGCGGGCGGCGAGGGCACGCTCGCCGAGGTGGTCGAGGCCTACAGCTCGCTCATCCTGACCCTGGACGAAATGGCGCAGCTCGAGGCCGCCGGCGACGACCCGGACGCGGCCTACCAAATCGTCGTAGACCTACTCAGCCGCCGGACCGACACGGGCTGGACCACAGGCGGCCATACGGGCGTGGATGTGCCCCTGTACGCCACCGGCCCCGGCGCCGAGGCCCTCCGCGGCACGCTCCAGAACGAGCAGCTCGGCCAAATTTTTCTGCAGTGGGTGGCGCCCTGAAGGCAGGTCGCTGCGTTGGCCAATCGGGAAGGAGGAGAGGAAGGGGCGGTTTTCCCGCGCAGCGGGAAGGAAGCGCCTTCCCGTTCATACTCACAATTCCAAAAAGACCGCGAAGATGCATTAGAGCAAGACGAAGTCGCTGCGCCGATCAATCGGGAAGGAGGAGAGGAAGGGGCGGTTTTCCCGCGCAGCGGGAAAGAAGCGCCTTCCGGGTAGAATGGTGGGCCCTGCAGGACTCGAACCTGCGACCAAGCGATTATGAGTCGCCTGCTCTAACCAACTGAGCTAAGGGCCCCGGTGAAGTCACGCGCATTGTAGCGGACGACACAGGTCGTCGAAACGCCACCGCGTGTGCTGACCTGTCGACGCTGCTCCATGTTACCGACGACCCGTCGCATCTCTCCTATAGTCATAAGACTCGCCCCGTTTGAGGGCGCATTCACTCATGGAGACTGTTCATGGCCTACAACCCCGTCGGGTGGTTCGAAATCTACGTGCAGGACATTCCCCGTGCCAAGGAGTTCTACGAAGCTGTGCTCGCCATCGAGATGACCCCACTGGAGATGCCGGGGGTCGAAATGTTTGGCTTTCCCATGCACGACGACGTCAAGGGCAGCTCCGGTTCGATTATCAAGATGCCGGACATGGCGTCGGGGGGTTCGGGAACGCTCGTGTACTTCACCTGCGTGGACTGTGCCGAGGAATCGGGACGCGTCGAAGCGGCCGGTGGCACGGTGATTCAGCCCAAGATGTCCATCGGTGATTACGGTTTCGTGTCCCTGATCAAGGATCCGGACGGCAACATGGTGGGGCTGCATTCGCGCCAATAAGCGCGGCGGCGCTGCTCAGTGGCGCATGTCCTTACCGCCACCACCGCTGATGACCACATCGCCGGAGGCCTTGAAGCGCTCCTCGAGCGCATCGCGGATGGACTGGATCTGGTAGACGTCCTCAAGCATGCCCCAGAGCGCGTCATAGACCAGCTCGAGCCGGTCCGCGTCGCAGCGCACGGCGAGGGCGTCCATGGAGCCATAGAGCTGCTGCAGACGCGCGGCGAGCTCCTCGAGCAGTTCCTCGGGACCGAGGCTCGGGTTGACGAGCATGCGGGGTTCGGTTTTTTCCATGGTGCGGCACCGCGCCTGATTGAGCTCGCTTTCCATTCTAGCCGGTTTGCCGCAGGACGGGTGTCCAGACGGGCCCGCTGATCGGCTCCTGGCGAGTCCGAAGCGCTGCCTGGTCGCTGCCTCAGCTTTGCCTTATCGTTGCGTGGTCGATGCGTGGTCGCTGCAGAATGCACCCGCTATCGCTATGCTCTCCCCTTCTCTGATTACATGCTCTGCGCCGTGAAGAAAATCCTGCTCATTCTGCTCGCGATCCTGCTGTTCGGCGCCATGACGCTGTTCGGCTTTGGCGCCTACTGGTGGACAGATGACCCGCGACCCGGCGCCTACGCGGCGGACCCAAGCAGCCAGCGCAACACGCCCCAGGGCAAGGTCGTTGGTTTTGACGCTGGCTTCGGTGCGCACGGCTGGCTGGGCATCCCCTACGCAGCGCCCCCCGATGGCGACCTGCGCTGGCGCGCCCCCCGGCCCGTTCGCCCCTGGTCCGAGCCTTTACAAGCCCTTCAGGCGGGTGCCCCATGCCCTCAAATCGGAGGGCCGCTGGCCGATGTCGCACGCTCCGCTTACGGAGACGTCGTGGGCGACGAAGACTGCCTGACGCTAAATATCTATGCGCCCTATCACCCGCCGGGCGAACTGGAAGAGCTTGGCATTTCCTACCCGGTTATGGTCTGGATCCACGGGGGTGGCAATACGATCGGCTACGGCGCCGATTACGACGGCAGCCGGCTGGCAGCAAAGCACGCGGTGGTGGTGGTGACCATCAACTACCGCCTGGGCGTGCTCGGCTGGTTCAATCACCCGGCGATCATCGGCACCGCAAACGACCCGGCCGATGCGTCCGGTAATTTTGGCCTGCTGGACCAGATCGCCGCTTTGCGGTGGGTTCAGGACAATATCGCCTATTTTGGCGGCAACCCGGAGCAGGTGACGGTGTTCGGCGAATCTGCCGGTGGGATCAACGCCTTTGCCCTGCTTGCCTCACCACCGGCGCGC
>JBCDHO010000215.1:0-5261 GCA_038749855.1 Pseudomonadota bacterium | reverse complement strand
CGTTGATGAGTCGCAGCACAACGCTCTGCTCATCGACCTCCTGGACGATTGCTTCGACGCTCTCACCGGCACCAATGGAGACGCACTGATTCGGGAACCAATCGTCACCGTCCGAGTGCGGGACCCGGTAGAAGGTGGCGCCGCCTTCGCTCCACGATTCCATGTCCGGATGACGTTCCCAGAAATCCTCGTCCTCCTGGCGAAGCCCTTTGTAGAGCAGGGTCAAATCGTCCAGCGCCCGGTCGTTGAAGTAGTCCTCGGCCCGCGCACCGAGAATGGCGGCCTTGATACGCAGGTTGATGTCCTTGGAAACAAGGATCACGTCCCGATCGTTCAACGCCTCGCGAAGCGCCATGACCGTGCTGAGGATTTCGTTGTCAGCGAAGGAACCATCGCGCAGCAGGCTCGAGTGCGTCTGCGGCATGCTGGTCTGGAAGAACAGGCGCCCATGGCCCGCCGACAGATCCAGGCCGTCGGGCACGCGGAGCGCAATGCCTTCCTCCAGGTCCTCGCCCTTGTGATTCATGAGTTCGCCAATAAACCGGCTGACCTGGCGCACGTTACGTGAGACTTCAGAGAGGCCTTTCTTGGCGGCGTCGAGTTCCTCGAGCACCATCATGGGTAAAAATACGTCGTGTTCCTCGAACCGGAACAGGGCGGTCGGGTCGTGCATCAATACGTTCGTATCGAGCACGTACAGGCGCTTTTTGTCTGCCATCACTTCCTTTGGTTTCCCCCAGGGCGTACCGGCCTCGGCCGGCGGTCAGTGTCGGATCTTCGTCCGATCAGTCAAGGGCCTGGACAGCCTCCAGGACGGCTTCCACGTGACCAGGAACCCGGACCTTGCGCCATTCCTGGCGCAGCACACCCTCGCTATCGATCAGGAAGGTTGAGCGTTCGATGCCCATGTACTTGCGGCCGTACATGTTCTTTTCCTTGATGACATCAAACAGCGTGCACAGGGCTTCGTCGGGGTCCGAAATCAGATCGAAGGGGAACGACTGCTTGGCGCAGAAGTTTTCGTGCACTTTCACGCTGTCCTTGGAAACGCCAACGATGTCTGCGCCGGCGGCCTGGAAGGCGTCGTAGTGATCCCGAAAATCCTGTCCTTCCCGGGTGCAGCCCGGTGTGTTGTCCTTCGGATAGAAATAGAGGATGAGTTTGCGGCCCTTGAAGTCGTCCAGTGTGAGGCGCTTGTCGCCGGTCGCGGCGCTGTCGAAGGCGGGTACGGGCTGGTCGACGGTGACCATGCTGACTCCTCTTGATTGTGTGTTGTCGGCGCGCCCTGGCCTGGGAACGTGGCCGTGGATCGGACGCCTGAGTGGCTTGGAGCATACTTGTCACCCCAAGGGGGCGCAAGTACCATTGCGCGTCTCTTTTTCAGGCGCCAAACACGTCCCCGCGAAACATGTTTCAAGGCAACATCGTCGCGCTTATCACGCCCATGACGGAGGACGGTCAACTCGACCTGAAGCGTCTGCCTGGGCTCCTGGACTACCTGTTGGCGGGTGGTGTGCACGGCATCGTTGCGGCGGGCACCACGGGTGAGGGTGCCACGCTCGACGAAGGTGAGTTCGAGGCGCTCGTGGATGCCGTGGTGACGCACATCAACGGCCGAATTCCGGTGCTCGCGGGAACCGGAATGGCGGGTACAGCGCACACAGTGGCGCGAACCCGCCTCGTTGCGCAACTTGGGGTCGATGCAGCGCTGGTGGTCACGCCGTACTACAACCGTCCCACACAGGAAGGACTCGCGGCCCATTTCACCGCCGTTGCCGATGAGGGCGCTGCGCCCGTCGTGCTTTATAACGTGCCAACCCGGACGGCATCGGACCTCCGGCCCGAGACGGTGGGCCAGCTCGCAGCCCATCCCAACATCGTGGCGCTCAAGGAGGCTGTGCCGGGCGCGGACCGGATCAGAGCGCTGCGTGAAGCCACCGGGGACCGGCTGACCTTGCTCAGCGGTGACGACGACAGTTGTGCAGACGCCATGGGCGCTGGGGCGAACGGTGTTATTTCCGTGGTCGCCAACCTGGCGCCGGCCGCCTGGACGGCCCTTTGCGCAGCGTCGCTGGCGGGCGATGCGGACAAGGCGCGGGCGATTCTGGCGACACTCCAGCCGCTTCTGGAACAAATCTCCGTCGAAACCAACCCGATTCCTGTAAAATGGGGCGCTTACGAGTTGGGCCTCGTCGGCCCAGGCATCCGGCTTCCGCTGGTGCCCTTGACGCAACAACACAGGCCGGCCCTGCGGGCGAGCCTGGAACGGCTCGGGCTAATGCCCGGCATGGAAAACTGAACAGCCCTATGCCCACACGGTTCCTAAGCCGAGCGGCGATCCTGCTGCTCGCCGCGACGCTTAGCGCGTGCAGTTGGTTCAAGGAAAAGCCGCCGGAATACCTCGAAAGTCGGGAAGCGGAGCCCCTCAGGGTGCCCGAAGACCTGGATGCGCCTGTCTACCGGACACCGTTGGTGATCAGCGCGCCGGAAATGCGCATGCCCGCCGGCGACGAGCTCAATCCAGGGCCGCCCCGCGCGGTGTCTACGGGTGGGCGTGGCGATGCAAACGCCTACATCGCCTGGTCTGCCGAAGGGGTGTACCTGTCCGTGGCTGATTCACCCGAGTCGGTCTATCGGCGTTTGGGCTTTGCCATCGAGCGAACGGGCATGCGACCGCTGCCGGCGGCAGACAGTGGCGATCAGCGCTTTGAGTACGTGCACATCCGCTATGATGACCGCAGCTTTTGGCAAAAGCTGGCCTTCTGGAACGACGGCAAGGGCCCGGACTACTCCGGCGTCTACCAGGCCCGCGTCACATCCGACGGCGGCGACGCCCGGGTTTACCTCCAACTCGACTCAGGCGCGCCAGCCGATACCAGCGCCGCTGAACATATTCTCGGAATCTTTATGGAGCGACTCGGATGACCTTTGTCGTTACGGAAAACTGCATCAAGTGCCGTTACACCGATTGCGTGGAAGTCTGTCCCGTGGACTGTTTTCACGTCGGCCCCAACTTCCTGGTTATCGATCCCGACGAATGTATTGACTGTACGCTCTGCGAGCCGGAGTGCCCGGCCGAGGCCATTTACCCCGAGGATGATCTTCCTGCCGGTCAGGAGCATTTTCTTGAACTCAATGCTGAGCTCGCGCAGGAGTGGCCTGTGATTACGGAAATGCAGGATCCGCTGCCCGACGCGGCGGAGTGGGACGGAAAATCCGGCAAGCTCGAGTTGCTGGAGCGCTAGGCGGACATTCCCATTTCAGATCCGACGCTCATCCTGCCCGTCGAACATGGCATCGACGCGAAGCAGCTGTGCCCCAACGCGACCTCCGTCGTCGAGCGCCTGCAGCAGGCCGGCTACGAGGCCTACATCGTGGGCGGCAGCGTTCGCGATCTTCTGCTGGGCAAATCGCCCAAGGACTTCGACATTGCCACCGATGCCACGCCCGAGGAGGTGCGCGAGGTCTTCCCCCGCTGCCGCCTGATCGGTCGCCGTTTTCGGCTGGCGCATGTGCGCATGCGGGGCGATCTTCTCGAAGTTGCGACCTTCCGGGGCCAGGGTGAAGTCCACCAGGACGGGGAGGGACGCATCCTGCGTGACAATGTCTGGGGCACGGTGGAAGAGGACGCGGTGCGGCGCGACTTCACCATCAATGCACTGTTCATGGATCCGGTCAGCGGGGAAATTCGGGATTTTGTCGGTGGCTTCGCGGATCTGCAGGCGCGCAACCTGAGACTGATTGGCGATCCGGAGACCCGCTATCGGGAAGACCCGGTGCGCCTGCTGCGCGCTGCCCGCTTTATCGCCAAGCTCGGCGTCGAACCGGAACCCTCGACCGTGGCACCGATGGCAGACATCGCGCCGCAGCTCGAACATATTCCACCTGCCCGCCTGTTCGAAGAAGTGTGCAAGCTGTTTCTCACCGGCCACTCGCAGCGTACCATGGAGACCCTGCAGCGCTTCGCCCTGACGCGCTACCTGTTTCCCGTACTGGAGGCGGCCGGAGCAGGCGGCAAGGCCAGCCTGCACCCGATCATTGCACGTGCGCTGAAGAGCACAGACGATCGCCTGGCGCAGGACAAGTCCGTGACCCCTGCCTTCCTGGTCGCTGCCCTGCTTTGGGGGCCGGTGGAGCAGCGTGCAGCGCAGTACCGCGAACAGGGTCTGAGTCCATTTCAGGCCATGGAAAAGGCGGGTGATGATGTGCTCTCAGAGCAGGTTCGTCGGACGGCAGTGCCACGGCGGTTCAGCACCGTGACGCGCCAGATCTGGCTGAACCAAGTGCGCCTGACCCGGACACGCGGCAAGCGCGCCCTGTCCATCGTGCACCAGCCGCGCTTCCGGGCTGCCTATGACTTTTTGTTGCTCCGCGCCCTGGACGACCCGGAGCTGGCGCCGCTGGGCGAATTCTGGACTGACGCGCAAAAAGACCTCCCGCCGGCCGAGACGAAACCGGCCCCGCGCAAGCGCCGTCGCCGGCGTCGACGTGGCGGGCGCCGTGGGCAGGGTGATGCGACGGGTAGTGGAAACGCCTGAGTGAGTGCGCGTGAGGCAGCGGATGCCTGGCTCTCCCTGGGTGGCAACCTGGGCCCCGTAGAACGTCATTTCGGTCTCGCGCTCGATACGCTTCATGCGCATGACGCCATCAGCGTTGAAGACGTATCCGGTCTCTATCGAACACCACCGTGGGGTGACGCGGACCAGCCGCCTTTTCTCAATGCGGTCGCCCGGGTCGCGACGGCGCTCGATCCCCACGCGCTTCTGCGTGTCCTGCTGTGCACCGAGTCTGGTCTCGGTCGACACCGTCACGGGTCACGACGGTGGGGTCCGCGGACCCTCGACCTGGACCTCCTGCTGTTTGGCAATCAACGGAGTGCCGATGAGACGCTCGTCTTGCCCCACCCCCGGCTCCATGAGCGGGCCTTTGTCCTGGTACCCCTGCTCGAGCGGTGCCCTGGTCTGCACATACCAGGCATCGGCGGGGCTGAACACTGCCTCGTACCGCTGGATCAGAGTGAGATCGAACCGGTGGCTGGCCCCGATTGGTGGCAACCATGAGCAAGTGGTTGCTTTTTTGCCAATGCGTGGTATTATTACAACCATTCCCGGTTGGTTTACACGCCGTATCGGGTTCGCAGGGCGCGAAAGACGGATACATCACTCCAAAAGCCTGCCCCTTCCCCAGCTTGGGAAGGGGCATTTTTTTTGTCCCGAAGAGAGGTTCAAGTATATACAATAATTTTATTTAAAACATGGGCT
>JBCDHO010000214.1:0-5317 GCA_038749855.1 Pseudomonadota bacterium | reverse complement strand
CTCCAGGTCCACGTTCTTCAGGTTGTTACCGCTGGCGCCGGTGAGGCGCAGCATTTTCTCCGGATCCGCCGTCGCGCGCGTGTCCGGTATGGCGATTTCGCGCACGCCCGACAGGTATTGCCCCGTCATGGAATTGGGATCGGCGATGAGCTCCTGGGGCGTGCCGCTGAACACGACCTTGCCGCCGTGCACGCCGGCGCCCGGGCCGATGTCCACGACCCAGTCGGCGCTGCGGATGGCGTCTTCGTCGTGCTCGACGACGATCACAGTGTTGCCGAGGTCCCGCAGGCGCGTCAGCGTGGCGAGCAGACGCTCATTGTCGCGCTGATGCAGGCCGATGGACGGCTCATCCAGGATGTACATGACGCCCACAAGGCCGGCGCCGATCTGGCTGGCCAGCCTGATGCGCTGGGCCTCGCCGCCGGACAGCGTGTCCGCCTGCCGGTCGAGCGTGAGGTAGTCGAGGCCGACATTTACCAGGAAGGTCAGGCGCTCGTGCACCTCCTTCACAATCTTCGTGGCGATCTCACCCTTGGTGCCGCCCAGGTCCAGGCCGTCGAAGAACTCGAGGCAACGCTCGATGGTCCAGCCCGTGATGGTCGGCAGGTTAACGCCCTCGATGAATACGTTGCGGGCCTCGCGGTTGAGGCGCTGGCCGCCGCAGTCGGGGCAGGGCTTGATGGAGATGTACTTCGCCAGCTCCTCCCGCACGATGCGCGCGTCCGTCTCCCGGTAGCGACGCTCGAGGTTGGGAATCACCCCGGCAAAGGCGTGCTTGCGCGTTTGCGTGCCCTTGTCGCCGAAATACTCGAACTCGATGATCTCATCGCCGCTGCCGAACAGCACGATATCGCGAATGTGCCCCGGGAGCTCCTCGAAGGGTGTGTCCACGTCAAAGTCATAGTGCCTGGCGAGGGAGCGGATGATCTGGAAGTAGTAGGCGTTGCGACGATCCCAGCCGCGGACAGCGCCCCCGGCCAGGCTGACCGACGGATTGCTCACGACGCGCTCCGGGTCGAAAAACTCCGTCACACCCAGGCCGTCACAGGTCGGGCAGGCGCCGCTGGGATTGTTGAAGGAGAACATGCGCGGCTCCAGCTCCTGCAGGCTGTAGTCGCAGTACACGCACGAGTAGCGCGAGGAAAACAGTTTCTCCTCAACTTCGCCGTCGTCCGCCATGGGGCTGATCACCGCCAGGCCATCAGAGAGATGCAGGGCCGTTTCCAGGCTTTCTGCCAGGCGCTGTTTCAGGTCATCACGGATGCGGAAGCGGTCCACCACCACGTCCACGTTGTGCTTTTTCCGCAGCTCCAGCTCCGGCACGTCGTCGATGCCGTAGATTTCGCCGTCCACGCGCACGCGGATGAAGCCCTGGGCCCGGAGCTCATCAAACAGCTGGGCATGCTCGCCCTTGCGGTTGCGAACCACCGGCGCCAGCAGCATCACCTTGGCGCCCTCGGGCAGGGCCAGGATGCTGTCCACCATCTGCGTGATGGTCTGGGCCTCGAGCGGCACATGGTGGTCGGGGCAGCAGGGCGTACCCACGCGCGCAAACAGCAGGCGCAGGTAGTCGTAGATTTCGGTGATCGTGCCGACCGTCGACCGCGGGTTGTGCGAAGTGGACTTCTGCTCGATGGAAATGGCCGGCGATAGCCCTTCAATGTGATCGACGTCCGGTTTTTCCATCATGGAGAGGAACTGGCGGGCGTAGGCCGAGAGCGATTCGACATAGCGTCGCTGGCCTTCCGCGTAAATCGTATCGAAGGCGAGCGAGGACTTGCCCGAGCCGGACAGGCCCGTGATGACAATGAGCTGATCCCGAGGGAGCTCGATGTCGATGTTGTCCAGGTTGTGGGTCCGGGCGCCCCGGATCAGGATGTTTTCCATTGGTGCGACGTTAATGGAAGGAAACCGCACACTATACTCCCCCGCTTGTGAACGGAGCAAAGCTTCATGCGGTTTATTTTGAGTGGCTGCTGATGCGCGCTTGCCGGGCGCCAAAACCGACCGAAATTGGGACAATCGGACGGACCAAAGCGCCCCGCGAAAAGCCCTGAAATGGTTGACCGGGTGGGGCAAAACCCTTAGTATCCCCGCTCTTTTGTGGGGCGGACCTACCGCGTGCCAAACAGCGCGCCGGACCGCCAAACCAAAACCCCCAGCTACCGGGCGCAATTAAAGACCCCGGAACGCCAGCAACGGCGGTCCAGGGCGCCCAGGCCAGAGCGGGACACGACAAGCAGGAGCGGACATCATGTACGCAGTATTTTCTACCGGTGGTAAGCAGTACCGCGCAACCACCGGCGACCAGCTTCGGGTCGAAAAGCTCGAGGTCGAAAAAGGTTCCACCGTCGAACTGGACCAGGTCCTGATGGTGGGTGAAGGCGATGACGTGGTCATCGGCACCCCGCTCGTGGACGGCGGCAAGGTCCTCGCCACGGTGGTCGAGCACGGCCGCGGCGACAAGGTCAAGATCATCAAGTTCAAGCGCCGCAAGCACCATATGAAGCGCCAGGGCCACCGCCAGTACTACACGCTGCTGGAAATCACCGGCATCGAAGGTACGGGCGCGAAGAAGCCGACCAAGAAGAAGGCGGCTGCCAAGAAGGCAGACGAGGCCCCGGCGGAAGACGCCAAGGCCGAAGCGCCCGAGGCAGAGAAGAAGGCCGCGCCGAAGAAGGCCGCTGCCAAGAAAGCCGCTCCGAAGAAGGAAGCAAAGGCCGAGAAGACGGCCGATGCCAAGCCGGAAGCGAAAGCGGAATCCAAGTCGGACGACACGTCCGAAGATTGATCGACTGAACGGAGCACTGAGTCATGGCACATAAGAAAGCAGGCGGCAGTACACGGAACGGTCGCGATTCGAACCCGAAGTTCCTGGGCGTCAAGAAGTACGGCGGTGAAGCCGTGCTGGCCGGGAACATCATCGTCCGCCAGCGGGGTACCCGCTTCAAGGCCGGCGAAAACGTTGGCGTGGGCCGGGACCACACCCTGTTCGCCCTGGAGGACGGCAAGGTGAAGTTCGAATCTCGCGGCTTTCCGAAACGTAAGTACGTGAGCGTTGAGACCGACTAAGTCCGTTCTTAACCCGCTCAGGAAAAACCCCGCTTCGGCGGGGTTTTTTGTAGCCTGTGACTAGCCCGCGACTGACAACATACGCAATTATCCTGCTGCTAGGGCGTGTCTTCCGCTTCGAAGCGATCACTAAAGATCGCTGGCCGAATCCCGCAATAAACCTCAATATCATTGAAAGGCGCGTTCGGCATCAAGCCGGACCCCGCGTAAACTGAGCAGGCAGGAGCGGGTGGCGAAGGTTGGGCCAGGATCTCAACACTGTAAGGGTTGCCGACATAAAGCGTATTCGTGAACTGGAAAGGGCCGGCAGCGTCGACCGCTAACGTCTCCTGTCCATTGAGCCGGATGATGAGGCCTTCCCCGACGTCGCCATCCACAACACCACCAATCGAATTGGGCGCGTAGTTGCCGAGGCAATCGTTGGGAGATTGTGCCCCATCGTCGTTCAGCCTGATCTCCAGAAGCCCCTCAACCCGGTCGCGGTCTCTGTCATGGGGTTGTATGGGCCACCCAAGAACCGGCGCGAGTGCGGTACAGTCGGTCAGGCGCTGATTGTTTGTCACCCTAAGCTGCGTGACTTCGCTCAGCCACGCCAGCCCGTCCAGATTTTCCAGTAAATCGTTGAAGCGGATTTCGACCTCCCTTGCGCCCTCCAGATAACTGAAGCCATCGAGGTTTTGCAGACCATCCATACTCCGTACGACCAAACGGCCAGTTTCACCGCGGAGGTTGGAAAGGGCGGCAAGGTTCGTGACGAGGGGTGAGCCGGATAGAGCGAATCCGTCAGAGGCTTTCCTGAGCCCCCTTAGCGCACTGATGTCGCTCAGCTGATGGTTGCTACCGATGTCTAGCCAATCCATTTCCTCAACGGCTTCGAGTCCGCTCAGACTTTCCAGGGAAGTGTTGCGGAAAAGCCGTACCCCACCGGCTATCAGCTCCAGATTTTGCAGGCTGCGCAAATCCTTTAGCGAAGGGTTTTCATTGATAGCGATACCGTTGCCAATGATTTTTAGCGAACCCAGGCCGGACAGACTTGCAAGCAGCGGGTTTTGCGTGATTTCGAGTTCATACACTTCTTCGAGCTTGGTAAGTCCCATCAGGTCTGTAAGGCTGCTGTTGCGCACAATGAGAAACAACCCGTCAACGCGTTCCAGGCTGGCCAGCCCGTCCAGGTTTTTCAGCCCCATTGATTCAATCGTGAAATTTCTCCCGACGTGTTCTAACTGGCTCAGTGAATCGGGATGTTCCAGCGATCGGTTGCTTTCCAGTTTTAAATCTCTACCGACGCGGGTTAGGGACTCCAGCGGTGACAGGCTGGTCAGCAGGTCGTTGTGGGTTATTGAAAGATCCCTCCCAATGAATCGTATCGCTGGCAAGCCACTGAGGTCTTCCAATAGATCGCAGTTGCTGATCCAAATTTCTCCGGGGTCAGAGCTCAGCCCATCCAGGCCTTCAAGGCTCTCGAGGCCAGCGATACCAATTAAATTGACTCCGCGGTGAATGGATACGCCCGACAGCCCCCGTAAGGTGGTGACTTTGGTGCCGCTCAGCTTCAGGAGTCCACCGATTTCGTTAAGACTCGACAAACCATTGAGATCGGTCAGGCCACGCAGTGACTCTATGTCCAGATCGCCCCCAATGGTTTCAAGTGTCCGGAACCCCCAAAGGTCGCCGACGAGAGGGCTTCTTTCGATTGAAAGGTCTCCACCGATGTGCGTCAGCGTGCTTAACCCATTGAAGGTCTCGAGTTTCTCATTCGATGAGACCGAGAAATCGCCGCCAATGTGCGTCAGTGAGGGTACCCCTCCAAAGTTTATGAAGTTGATATTGCTCGAGACCCGAAAGTCGCCGCCGATCGCACGGAGTGTTTCCAGACCAACGAGACTCCTGAGCGAGCGATTGCCCTCTATCGTGAGCGAACCAACGATTTCAGAAAGCCCGGTCAGGCCGTAAAGGTCTCGTATGCGATCAAAAGACTCTCCGTTGTCGATACGGATCGATCCGATGAGGCGTTCGCAAGGCCCATACGTCGTTTGAAACTGATCGACTTCGCTTTGTGAACCGAGCACGATGCCCGACAAGTGCTCACAGTCCTGCGCCACTGCTTCCGCTTTGCCGACTAAAAGCAGCAGCGTCACAAAGCATGCGGTTAACTTGGAAAATCTCATGGCTCAGCCAGCAAAAGCGGTTGATTCCCACGATTGCACACATCGGTTACCGCTGACTGGTTCCAGCGTCTTTGATT
>JBCDHO010000213.1:0-5322 GCA_038749855.1 Pseudomonadota bacterium | reverse complement strand
GAACGCTCCTGTGGCCCCGCTGCCTTGGGACGCCAGGTCAAGGAAATGTGAGACGCCGGGTCAACCATGCGACGCCCTGCCTGATCTATGCTCTACGCCAGTCGTTGATGCCCATGAATGCCAAACGAACGGCCCATAAAAAGACCTCAACGGCGAACCATGCGGCAAACGGAGCATCGTCCATGAAAACCATCCTCCTGAGCTCAATCCTGACCGTGCTGGTCACGAGTACCGCGAGCGCGCAGACTCTTGTCGGCCCGGCCGAGCGCCTGTGGCAAATCGGGGACTCCATCGATGGGGAGCTTGTGACCTTCATTCGGGAAGGCTCTGTTGATGAAATGGACAATGTCGCGTCTTTCATCACTGCCAACGACGAAGATAGCGTAATCATCGCCACCGTCGACGGCGTGCCCACGATCATCATTCGTGAGGGCGACGCGATTCCGGGCGGTGGGTTTGTTGAAAGCTTTAGCGAACACACGGGTCGACTCGGTGATCTGGTGCTCTATCACGGGAGCCGAATTGATGATGACCCAACGAACCGCAGTGGCGACGAGGCATTGCTGTTGCAGGATGTAAATGTTTCCGTTCCGACGGTTATTGCAAGAACGGGTGTCACCTTGGTGCCGGGTCGCACGGTTTCCTTCGAATCCATATCAACGACCCAGGGTTTCGGCCTTGGGGGCGGTCGCGTCGCGTTCTCCGCGTCCTTCGTTGACGGCGTCGACGGCAGGGGCGTGTACCTCTGGGAGAACGGCGCGATGAGCACCATCGCTGATACGGATGACAGCTTCGGTGGCTTGCCGTTCACGCGTTTCGACAACGCCAAGCCGGACGAAAACGGGTCAGGCATCGTGTTCGACGCGTCCCGCGACGACGCTGGAACCAGCGTACGGTCTGTTTTTGTGGCCGAGGGCGGCTCGTTGACGGAGTTGATTTCCACGGGCGATCCGTTTCCCGGATCCTCCGGCATGATCAGTCGCGTGGGGCGGCCAGACATCGACGGCGGTAGGGTCGTAGTTCGCCTTGAGGGTAGCGCGGGTGAAGACGGTGTCTTCATCGTCGACACTCAGGGCAATACGACGCTGGTGGCGGATCTCAATACCCCGCTTCCCGACAGCGCGGGTGACACGGGCCCGGCAACGCGTTTCCAGGACCAGGTGGGAATCGGTGGCAACCTGGTGTTCTTTCGCGCAGCTCGCCCCGTGGCCGGCCTTGCGACATGGATTTGGGGCAACGGTACCTTTGAGCCCGTGCTCCCGTCCGGAGAGATTCTGGACGGTCGTGAGGTGGATGAGGTTAGCGGGAACGTGGAGCGGCACAGCATGTCGCGTAACGCCCTGGTCGTTGAGGTGCTCTTCGATGGCAGTGCCGACGGAATCTACCGCATTCCCTTATCGCAACCAGTGATTGATCCGCCGCCTGTGACGCCACCTCCCGGCCCGTCGTCCGTCCAGCCCGTCCCGCTTCCCGGAGTCGCTGCAGTGCTAGCGGTGCTCTTGCTCCTGTTCGGTGGTCGTGCGTTGAGGGCCCGGCAGCACGCTTAAGCAATCGTGCATTAGGTAATCATGCAACCAAGCCTCCGTGCCGGGGATGATGGCTTTTCGGGCTACGAAGTCTCCGCCCTAACAGTGGTTTAGCGGAAAGACTGTTGCCTGGATGCTCCTATGTTTCCTTCGCCAGCTTACCCAGGCCCGAAGCGGCCTCAAACCAGCCGAGGTAGTTTCTGCAGTAGGCCGTATTACTGACGCCCTGGCTGATGGCGGGATCGCTCTCCAGCGCATGCGCCTTGCCCAGTACGTTGGACGGCGTGGTGTCAAAGCGGTCACGGAAACTGCGCGTGAACGTGCTGGCCTCATGGAAGCCCCAGGAAGTCGCTACATCAGAAACCTTGACCAGATCGGGGTCGGCGACCAGCAGCTCGGTGAAGCACCGCTCAAGCCGGGTCTGGGTGATGTAGTGGCGCACACCGCCCACGGACTCAAAAAGGCGATAGAGCGTACTGCGCGACACATTGAAATGGTCACACAGCTCTTTCGTGCTGATTTTTCCCCGCAGGCGCGCATTGAGATACTGCTGCATGGCGCCCAGCGTTGCCTCGGGTGCCTCCCCGCCATCGAAAAGTAGCAGACCATCAAGAAACTTCATGAAGGCCATCACCAGTGCCTCGGCCTGGGCCGGTGATGCCCGGCCAAACTCCGTCAACAGTGATGACCAGAGCTGCGACAGCATGTGCCCATCAGGCTCTGCGACGGACCAGGAAAGCACCGGATTGTCTGCCCTCAGGTTGGCGCTGGCCCGAAGCATGTCCCTCGGGATGACAATCGAATCCAGGCGCATCACCGTCCCATAGGCGTCGAATTCGTGGCTCCAGTCACGCAGATAGATGTTCCCCGCATGAAACCGAAGGTGAGACTGGGGCATTACGACGCGCTGCGCGCCTCGCCGCATGATCTCCATGACCAGGAAATCCTTTCCCTCGCCCTGGCAATGGGCCGCGCTCCGCAGAAAACGTGCCGGACTGTTGAAGCGCACTTGCGTGAACACGAAGGGGCCGACGCTTTGGCCAAACGCCTTCGCGTCGAATTCTGTGGCGGGCCCCTGGGCCCAAACATCAAACAAGGGACCGACCAGGCGCCGGAAGGCCGCGAGCCGTTCCTCAGGCGGAAAGTCATCGGTATCGAAAAGCTCCGAGGGGACCCGCTCCAGCGTTTCAGGCGCCTGGTCGCTCTTCGGGAAGTCTGGCTTGTGCATGGTGGTCTGTTGGTCTCCGGCTTCGATCCAGCGAGTCACTCCGCCGGTATGAGACACCATATCAACAAAAGTTGAGACGTCAGGTCAACCGCTTCTGTCGGAATTGACATACCCTCATAGCCGTGTTCAGACAGCCGCTCAGCGTGACTTAAGGCGATGGATGACCGGCCAAGTGGAGCATGAATGGTTGATCGAAAAATCTGGAATAGAAACCTGGGGCCAGGGCCACCCTTGTGGAGTGAAACTATGAAAGTCTGTGTCTTTGTCGCGATATTTTCCGTGCTGCTTGCCGCTGCCGCCAGCGCCCAGACCCTGACCGGCGAGCCGGAGCTGTTGGTTGCCCGCGGCGAAGTCATCGATGGGCGGGTGGTCGGTCGTGTCCGGCAAGGTGGAGTGGACGTTGACGGCAATGTCGCGTCCCAGCCTGATGAGGACGGCATCGGGACGTTGCTGGTGGTGACTACAAATGGTGTCTCATCGGTCATTGCCAGCACAGGCGACACAGCGCCTGGCGGCGGCCTTATCGAAAGCATCAATGACCATACGGAGCGGGAAGGTGACCTCGTACTTTATCTCGCAGGCAGCATCGATGACGATGTTGAAAATTTCTCCGGCGAGAGCGCTTTGTTGCTGCGTGATCTGAATGAGTCGGACCCTGAAGTCATCATAAGAACCAATTCAACGCTGCTGCCGGGCCGCGACGTTCCATTCACGGACCTAAGAGCATCGGTGGGCTTTTCCATGGCTTCCGTAAGGATTGCGCTTGTTGGCAGCTATTCTGATGGCAACATCATCGATGGGGTGTTTATTGAGGGCGTTTACCTCTGGGAAAACGGTGTTCTGAGCACCTTGGTCGACACAGAGGATGCCTTCGGCGGATTGCCATTCGTTTTCTTTAACGATGCCAAGCCCGACAAGAACGGCCCGGGCATCCTGTTCTGGGCAGAGCGCAGGGACGGTGGTGACAGAGTTGAGAGCGTTTTTCTCTATGAGAACGGTAACCTCTTGGAGCTCATCTCCAGCGGTCAACCCTTTCCAGGGAGCGTGAGTACCATCGATAGCATTGGGACCCCGGACATTGATGGGGGCCGGGTTGTGGCTCGCCTGCAGGGTTCGGGCGGTGAAGAGGGTGTCTTTATTATTGATACGCAGGGCAGCACAACTCTGGTGGCAGACCTCACCACCCCCTTGCCCGATACGCCGACAAACAGTGGCCCGGCGACATCGTTTGAAGATCAGGTCGGCATTGCTGGATCCCTGGTCTTTTTCCGGGCTGAACGCGCGGTTAACGAACCGGAAGTTCACCTATGGCGCGATGGCATCATAGAGTCCGCCGTTCTGGCCGGTGATCAGCTCGACGGGCGCACGGTCATAGGCGACACCAGCGACATTGAGCGCCACAGCCTGTCCCGGAACTTCCTGACGATCGTTCTCGAGTTTTCTGAGGGCCCGGACGCGCTGTACCGCATTCCCTTGTTCCAGTCGGACGTTGAACCCCCGCCCGTCGGTCCGCCGCCCGGCGGGTCGGCCATTCAACCGGTCCCGCTTCCCTGGGCTGGTACGGTACTGGGGCTGATGCTTCTGCTGTTGGGCGGGCATGCGCTGAGACAGAAAAGACAGGCGGCCGTAAGCAACGGTTGAAAAGAAAGGGCCGGTCGCCATAAGCGCCGGCCCCTTCCTGTTTCACTGCTGCCTCAGGGCTGGCAGGCGCCGGAAAAGTCCAGCGGTCCGCGCGAGAGTCGCGACAGCTCGTGTGATCCGGAACCGAAGCCCTCGATAACGCTCTCGTAGCTAAGGGTGGCGGCATCGCAGGCTGTGAACGCGATGCGCACCTGGCCCCAGAGCGTCAGGCTCACATCGTTCGGATCAAAGGCGTCTCCGAAGGTCGCTCCGCTGCCCTGCAGCAGGTCGACGATCGCCGTGTCACCGACCACTGGACCTTCGCCGATCAGCCACACAGGGTCGCCGGAACCGTCCGCCGCGTAGTTGTACCAGGACACGACGGCGCGGGCTCCATTGCCATCGCTGGCCTCGGTAATTTCGAGCACCAGGCCTTGACCATCTTGCGTCGGATCGAACCAGGTGCCGCTGTGGCTGCCGTCGACTGCTCGTGAGATGCGAATCTCGGCGACAGGGGCGCCTCCGGTGCTAAAGTCCGCCGCAGTCGGATCAAAGAAAATTCCGGCGCCGTTGGTGCCGCCCAGGAAGTTCACGGGCATGCCGTCGGGATTGGCAACCGATCCGTTGAAGCCCGGATGCAGGGCGATCCCTTCGCTGGTTGCCTCACCGGCATCGGCCATGGCCTGATCAAAGAAGGCGGCATCGGTTTCCGTATTGGCCTCCGTACCCGCGTCCCAAACGTCCTCGCCAGAAACGCGAATGGTCAGGGGGCCTGCAAAGGCGCCTGATTCGTCGAAGATTTCATAGGCCAGCGGGTCATCGTTGCCAATAAAGGCATCGTTGGAGGGCAGAATCATCGCGTTAAAGGACAGGTACCGGTCCCGGGACGCATCCAGATGGACAATCTCCGAGGTGCTCAGCCCCGGATCAAACAGCGGTGCGCCCGGG
>JBCDHO010000212.1:0-5327 GCA_038749855.1 Pseudomonadota bacterium | reverse complement strand
GCCATTTCGGTGGGCATCTATGAAGAGCATCGACATGATTTGCTTGAGGACTTCTGCAGAAGAAGTGGTATCGATTCCTCTGAACTTGAGACCAGCGCCAGGAGCATCAACCGCTCAGCGCCCACGCTGGTGACGGAAATGCTTCGTCATCTGGACCAGTTCGGTCGACCGGCTATCGATCGGGCGACGCTGATCGACGCACTCGAGGCCGCCGTTCCGCAGGTCACCCAGACCTACGAACAGCGGTTTTACTCCGCGAGACAACGGCGAACGATCCTGGACCGTCATGCCAAGTCCAATGCTTGGGTGGCCCAAAGGGTACTGCATCGCGAACGCGACATGCTCTTTGAGCCTCCACGCGCTGGATTCAATGCTCCTGAGACGGCCCTGACACTTCCCGAACCTGAAACGCTCCTGACCGTCTTACTGCCCTGTTTCCAAGAACACTTTATGGGCGCTGAAGCCGACGATCCGATTTTGCAGTCCACCCTGGAGCCGACAATCCTTGAGGACGCCCTCGATATCGAACTTCGAAGGCGTATTTACTGGGCGCGCCAGGCAGAGGCTGGGGCACTGCTTCGGTCGCGCCGGCACGCGCTCAAGAGCCTGCTCCAGCCCGGTACGGGACACCGTTACGAGCATTTTGTCTTGCCCGAGAAGTGCGCTTCGCAGGAGCACGTGCCTCAGACGCTGCTCAGCAGTCTTGGACTGAAAGGGGGTGACACCGTTGACAACGATAGCCGCCTTAAGTACCGATCGCGTTGGTTGCTTGACTGCTGGCTTCGGCTTCAGCGTTCGCCCTCCTCCCTGCCAGCAACATCGGAGGAATTGCTGAGCCGTTGGATTACGCCCTTAGTGGATGCTTACGCTGCCTGGCAGTTGGTACAGAAACTGCTGAGAGAGACAGCGCCACACCAATTGGACAAGCGGCTGGCACAGCGAAAAGCACAGGCCGCGAAACTGAGAATCAGAGCGGAAAAGCTTGAGCAACATGCGAATCGACGACTCTACCTGCTGCGGGCTGCGGCTGGCTTGAAGCTTAGCCAGGGCGAGCGCGACGCAGCGCAATAGGGAGGCTACTCCAAGTCGAAAACACGTCGAAAGGTGCTGGCCGCTACGCGGTGCATGCGACCGCCAACAGGAAAGCAGCGAAAGAACCCCCGGTTGAATGCGTGCATCACCCTCGCCCGACCCACACCTGGATAGGCGTCGCCATGACGCTTAAGCAATTGGGTAGCCAGCAACAGCTGCTCCTCGAAATAGCGCTCCGACAGCGTATCGCCACCGCGCGCCTTCACCAGGGTAATGCGCTCCAGGTTGCCCAGCCGCCCTGCCTGTCCCAGGCGCATCCATAGCTCCCAGTCTTCCGCGTAAGGGAGCGTGGTGTCGTAGCCGCCAACGGCCTCGAAGGCGTCGCGGCGCATAAGCACCGTGGGATGGCAAAGGGGACAACGCAGGTTCATCTGGCGGCGGATGCTTTCATCGTCCGACGGGTTATGGGTTTCCCGGCCCCACTCGTCTACGTAGCCCGTCCCCACCAGAACCCCGTCCTGATGCATCCTCATCCAGGCGAGCTGAGCCGTCAGCTTTTCAGCGTCGGTCCAGTGATCGTCATCGTCGATGCGTGCGAGGAACGGACCTCGTGCTTCACTCGCGATTCGGTTGAGGGCGGTGGGAAGTCTCTGGTTCTGTTCGTTTCTGAAGCACCGAATCCTTGGGTCGTCCGACCACTGGGCCAATACCTCCGGCGTATGATCGGTGCTCGCATCGTCGATCACCAGCAGTTCGAGGTCGCTGTGCCGCTGTGCAAGGACCGACTCGATCGCTGCGCTGACCCGGTCAGCGCGGTTGTGCGTAGCCAGCAGTACGGAAACGAGTTCAGATCGGCCGTTGTCCACGGTCCCTCAAACCTTCCGCTTGAGCGCGATCTGATCCTGGTTCTGAGGCCTGCCGACCCCTTTAACGGTCTGGACGTAGGTGAGATAGTCGGCCATCACGCGATCCGTATCGCCCTGATCGCGCACCTCGCCGTTTTCTAACCAGATGACGCGGTCACAGAGTGAGCGGATGGCCACATCGTTATGGGAAACAAGGATTACGGCTTGGTCAGAACTGATGCGGGCCTTCATGGCGTGCTTGGCCTTCGTACGGAACGATGCGTCGCCGACACCCAGGACCTCATCGACCAAAAGCAGATCGGCCTGCATCTTCAGACCGACAGAGAAGCCGAGGCGCGCCTTCATGCCCGAGGAATAGGTCTTGAGGGGTTGGGCAATGTAATCCTCGAGCTCGGCAAATTCGACAATCTCGTCATGCATGGTCAGCGCTTCTTTTTTCGAAGCGCCAAGAAACATGCAGGAAATGACCAGGTTGTCCGAACCGGTCAGGTTCGGATCAAAGCCAACGTTCAACGCCAGCAGGGAAATGCGGTCACAGTGTCGGACCAGGCGTCCCCGGTCCGGCCGGAAGATCCCGGTGATGACGCGCAAGAGCGTGGACTTACCGCAGCCGTTTCGGCCGATCAGGCCGAGCGTTTCTCCGGGACGCACGGAGAAGCTGATGTCCCTTAGGGCCTCGACCCGTTTACCCCCGTAGAAGCCGATACCGGTCGAATAGGTAAACCCCACGTGCTCGAGCTCGAGGAGCGTCTCTGGTACGGTCATCGCGCGCTCGCTCATTGAATCGCCAACCGAGCGTAGGTCGTATCCAGACGCCGAAAAACCAGCATCATCACAACGATAACCGCCGCGGAACTCAGGGAAATTGTTGCCAGTGCACCCCAATCCGGCAACTCACCGTCGATGATGACCTGACGATAATTCTTGATCAGATTCGCCATGGGGT
This sequence comes from Pseudomonadota bacterium, assembly GCA_038749855.1. Taxonomy (GTDB): domain Bacteria; phylum Pseudomonadota; class Gammaproteobacteria; order Xanthomonadales; family SZUA-36; genus Marinihelvus. The sequence goes on along the minus strand of JBCDHO010000212.1, from coordinate 2,483 downwards.
TCATCAGAAACAGGTCCTGGTGCTGCTGAATCAGTACGTCCTCATAGCTGTAGAAAATACCCGAACCCCACATTCCCACCTGGAGCAGGGTCGAGATGAGGAAACGCAGGTCAGGAATCAGCGGCACGATGCCAGCACAAACCATGCCCGCAGCGAGAATCAGCAGCCACTGCGTCATGATGACCAGCGGTAAGGTCAGCCAGCTCAGGTCTGGACGGATTCCCATGTACAGCAAGAACAGGAACATGGCCGTAAAGACCACCAGCTGCTTCACCGTATCCTGGCTGACGGTCAGCAGCGGAAAGAAGATCTTTTGAATAGCGACCTGATTAATCAGTCCCTTTTCCTGCGCAAGCGAGCGCGAGGAATTACTGACACTGCGCTGAAACCAGCTGTAGGTCACCATACCGCAGACAAGGAATACCAGCAGGTCATCGGACCTTGAGCGGAGAAAAATCCCGAAGACAACGTAGAGGGCAGTGACCCAGAGGATCGGCTCGAGCAACCACCAGACGTAGCCCAGATAGGTGCGGGAGACCTCCGACCGGAGATTAAACCCGAGCTTGGTGAAAAAAACCGCCCAAAACTGGCGCGTGTTGATCGCGAGCAGCATTCGTTACCCTGTAACAAGAATCATCGCCCCGGCCTTAGGTCTTGTTCGTGCCAGTTGGGCGAACCCGACCATAGCCGGGCGGCCGCCATTATCCTGCATTGAGCGCCCGAGGTCAGCATCGCCCTGCGATTGGGCAGGTGCTCGGCTATCATGGCGAACACGCTTGGGCAAAGCCCCCTCTTACGTCAGGGTCACGGTTGCGGTAAACGCTCCGGAAGACCGCGCAACCGGGATCACTTACACGAGCCATGGCCCAGTCAGTCGCAAGCAGCCACGCAACGCTGAGAACCACCCTCGTTTACGACTTCATGCTCGTCCCCGGTGGCGCCGAGCGTGTGTGCCTGCACCTGCTTGAGACACACCCTGACTGGCGCCTGCTGACCGGTTTCGTCGACCATCAGGCCTTCAGTGACATCAGAGTGCCCTGGTCCCGCGTGGATGCCCTGGGACGGAGCGTCCGACATCCGGCGCGCCAGGCCCTGCAGGTGCTGCGCGCCTTCGAACGCCGGGGAACCGGTCTCAAGGAAACGGACCGCGTGCTGTTCAGCGGCGTTTATGCGCCGGTCGGTGTGCGCCATCGGCCGGCTGGACAGGATGCCTACTACTGCCATACCCCACCCCGTTTCGCCTATGACCTCGAGGACTGGTACCTCGAACGGGCACGGGCCTGGGAACGACCGGCGCTTCGGCGCCTGGCGGCGCACGTGCGTGACCGATACGCAGAGGCCCTGGAGGCCATGGGCGCGGTGGCAGCCAATTCGCATACGGTCCGCCGCCGGCTTGAGCACTACCTGGGCGTCAAGGACGTCACGGTGATTCATCCACCCGTCGCGACGGCACAATGGCAATGGCTGGGTCAGGAGGGCTACTACCTCTCCAACGCCCGTGTCGAACCCTACAAGCGGGTCGAATGGGCGGTACGGAGCTTCATGCAACTGCCCGAACATCAGCTCGTCGTGACTTCCGGCGGCAGCGACTTGGAGCGGCTACGCGCGCTTGCCAGTGGCCACGCCAACATTCGCTTTACGGGCTGGTGCGACGACGCCACCCTGAAGGCACTCACGGGCAACTGTATCGCCACCCTTTACCTCGCTCGCGAAGAGGATTTCGGCATGGCGCCGATCGAATCCATGGCCGCGGGCAAACCGGTGATTGGCGTGGCCGAGGGCGGTCTGTGCGAAACCGTCTCGCCCCCGGACACCGGCCGACTTCTCGAGCCGGGGCTAGCGGGAGACACGGAAGCCCTCGCTGCGGCGATCCTGGACCTCGATCCGGCAACCGCACTGGCCATGCGCCCCGCCTGCGAGGCACGTGCAGCCCGTTTCGATGCGTGTCACTTTGATGCGGGAATCGACCGATTGATGGTCACGCATTGCCGGCAAACCCCATGATGGGCTGAGGACCATTTGCCGCCATCGTTGCCATGGCACACCCTTTGGCGCCCCGGTAAAATGCGCCGCAGCCTTCGACGCGGAACGACGCGCTCTTGAATATTCTCCATATCGGTAAATACTTCGCCCCATTCCGGGGTGGCGTCGAGACCTATCTCTACGACGTCATGCGGGCCCAGGCTGCCATGGGTGACCGCTGCCTGGCGCTCGTACACAACCATGACCGCAGCGCCAGGCAGGTCACCGAGCAGTTTGATCCCGCGGGTGCCAGCTGGACCGTGTGGCGCTCTGCAACCTGGGGCAAAGCGTTTTTCACCCCCCTGAGTCCAGCGTTTCGAAACGATCTCATGGATGCCATCGAGACCTTCAAACCGGACGTCATTCACGCGCCCCTGCCAAACCCGGCTGTGGGCTGGCTGCTGTCCCGTGCCAGCGTGGAAGGCCCGCCACTGGTGGTGCACTGGCACTCGGACGTGGGG
>JBCDHO010000211.1:0-5340 GCA_038749855.1 Pseudomonadota bacterium | reverse complement strand
GTGTGGAGCGCCATCCCGCCGCAATGGGTGCAGTTTAATGGTCTGGTGTTGGTCTTGTCTGCACTTGCTTTGCTCGGACTGAGCGTGAAAAGCATCGCGCCAAAAGCCTCATCGGGTTAGTTCTACGTCGATTAGACCGGCCCCGCCGGCCCGGTCATCATCCAGACCGACCCCTTCGGCCCGGTCACCGTCGCAGCAGCGTCCACCAGCGCGCTACGTTCAGCAGGCTCATCAGAGACACCGCTACGTAGGTCATGGCCGCCGCAGCCAGAATTTTGCGTGCGTGTGGGTGATCTTCCAGGTGAAGGATGCCGTCACGTCGCAGCAGCGGCATGGCCCGGCTGAAGCTTGCGTTGAACTCGGTCGGCAGGGTGACGAGATGGACCAGCGTGGACGTCCCCAGCGTCAGCAAACCACCCAGGATGATCAATGCGGTCATGGAGGGGAGCCGTGTGAGTATGGCGAACAATGGCGCTGCCATCAGGACGCCCGCCCCCACCCGCTCCAGCGGCCGCAGAAGGTATACCAGGCGCGTACGCCAGGCCAGTGGCCCGTAGCCCTGGGCGTCCTGCAGCGCGTGCCCGACCTCATGGGCCGCCACGGTGACCGCGGTCAACGAGTGCCCGTGATAGCGGCCGGCCTCGAGGCGCACCGCCTTGGCTTCGGGGTCGTAATGATCGCCCTGCTCTGTCAGTTCCACCGTGACCTGCTGCAGACCGTTTTCGTCGAGCAAATGGCGCGCGAGGTCCGCACCCGTCGAGGGATAACGATCAGCGGGCTGGTCGTAGCGCGCCATGGTACGGCGTACCCACCAGGACGGCAGGAACACCAGCAACAGAATCACGCCGAGTAGGAGCAGCCACAACATGCCGGTATGATACCGGCACCCTGGGCCAGCCCCACGTGAAACCGCCGGCCCCGGCCCGTCCCCGAGCGGACGCACACTGGACACAACGCATACCTGCGCTGCTTTGCCCCAAACCTGATGAGGAGTACCCCGTGAAAAAGATCTTGATTGCCCTGGCTGTCAGCCTGTTGACCGCCCCGCTTGCATTTGCTGATGGCCACGCCTCAGGCGAATCAGCCATGACCGAAAAACCCTCCATGTCCGCCAGCCGCACCATGACCATGGGCGCAACGGTTGCCGCCATCGACCAGGAAACGCGCGAGGTTACGCTGCGTGGGCCCGAAGGCGACGAAGTGACCATCACGGCCAGCCCGGACGTGCGCAACCTGGCACAGATCGAAGTCGGCGACCGCGTCTTTGCCGAGGTTTACGAAGAGATTGCCATCCAGGTGTTCGCCAACCCGGAAGGCCTTGAGCCGAACGCCGGCGAGTTCCTCGCTGAAGCACGCGCTGCCGAGGGCGAAATGCCCGGCGGAGCGGTCATGGATACGGTGGTGATTACGGCTGTGGTCGAGGAAATTAACCTCGAAGCCAACACCTTCAAGCTGCGCGGCCCGGAAGGCAACATCCGTGAATTCGCCGCACGCAACCCGGACAACCTGCGTCGGGCTGAGGTCGGTGACCTGCTGGTGATCACCATCACCCAGGCCATGGGCATCATGGTCGAGCATCCGAGCGGCGAGTAAACCCGGGGCAGCCTTTGCCTTTGAACGCACCGGGGGCGAGACCCGCCCCCGGTGCGTATTCATCGATGCCGGCCTGGGAACGCCCCGGTTTTCTCGCTGTGCTCACCGCGCCCACCCGTTGGCCTCACAGCCCGGACTGGGGCCAGAAACGGGTTAGAGCCAGCGGCTCCCACCGATGCTCATGTAGCCATGGTTCCCCACCGGGACTCCTACACTCATTCCCACGCCCACGTTACCGCTACAGCCCACCAGTCCCAGCGTCGCGATTAGCAGCGCAGCGGTAAGCAGCCGCCGGGTGGCACCAGTGCCAATCCGCTTCCGCGCGTCCCTGTTATTAACGTGTTTTCTCGAAGTCTGTTCCATCGGATTCACCTCAACGCCTCGTCTGCAGGCCAAGAACGGCGCCCGACGGATCGGTCAGCAATGCCAGGGTCCCACCGCGAATGCCGGGCTCAGGCGCGAGCAGTACGGCACCGCCCAGGGGCTCGACGCGGGCGATCGTGGCTGCGGGATCCCCAACGGCGAAATAGGTCAACCACAGTGGGTCAATGCGCTCATCGGGCCGTTCGAGGACGAGTGCCCGGTCCCTCCCCTCGTTTCGCAGCAGCCAGCGATCGACGCCGTTCTCCTCGGCGGTGCGCACCGTGCTCGCAGACAGGCCTGCATACAGGTCCGCCGCTGCCGCCGGGTTTAACGTTACGAGTTCATTGGCGATGATGCCGCCTTCATCGGTAGCCAGCTCGTCGATCGGGTAGCCGATTCGGCTGGTCAGGAGACCGACCAGTGCGCCATCGGGATCCGTGACCACCGCACCGCGAGCGACTGTACCCACGGGACGTGGAAAGAGTACGATTTCCCCGCCTGCGGCAGCCACCGCATCGGCCGCCTCGTCCACATCCGGCACCGCGTAGTAACCGAGCCAGCGTGAATAGTCCGATCCATCGGCGGGGTCGTTCACTTCAAGAATCCCACCGACATAGGTGCCGTTTGCGGTACGGATCAGGGTGTAGGGCCCACCGGACGGGCGCGTCGTGTCCTCGAAAGACCAACCCAGCAGCTCGCCGTAGAACACCTTCGCGCCCGCCACGTCATCGGTGAGCAGATCGTGCCAGATAAACTTTCCGTACTTCGGCGCATCCGTCAGCTGTTCCCCTCGGTCGGGGCCGCTTTGCTGAGCACAACCGGCCAGGAGAACAACAGCGAGGAGCGCTGTGAGTCCAAGTTTCAACATGTCATGTTCCCGGATTTGGGCAGAGTGACCACAAGATACCAGTCCGGGACGATGCGAACATCCTTCTGGCACTTTGCGCCGCATGAGGGCGACGACGCGAAAGACACGCGCCAATCGAGGCTGACGCGAGATGGCGAAAACCCACAGTGATGGTCCAGCTTGTGGCGTAGCCAGTGCGCCACTAGCATGGCGCCATGTCCGGACGCGCCCCAAGCCCTCACATGACCCTCACATGACCCTAACGACCTGGCTCGCCGTTGTCTCAATCTGTGCGCTGGGCGCCATGTCTCCCGGACCATCGCTGGCGGTGGTTCTGCGCCACACCTTTGCCGGTGGCCGGACCCAGGGCGCCATCGTTGCACTCACCCACGGCCTGGGCGTCGGCCTGTATGCCCTGGCCTGCATCTCGGGTCTGGCGCTGTTACTGACGACCTCACCCCGCTTATTCCTCGCATTTCAGTGGGCTGGTGCGGCATATCTGGCCTGGCTGGGCTTGCGTGCCCTGCTGTCGCGCGCATCGTCTCCCGAAGCCGTCCAGACGGCCACCGATGGACGCGGTGCGGCCCAGGACGGCTTCATGATCGTTTTCCTCAATCCGAAGATCGCCGTGTTTTTCATCGCGTTGTTCAGCCAGGTCATCGGAACAGAGACCTCGTTGCCTGCCAAGCTCGGGTATGCAGCAACCGCCATGGTGATCGACGCAGGCTGGTACCTGTTGGTGGCCTGGCTCGTGAGCGTTCCCGCGTGGCTGCCTCGCCTGCAGGCGAAAGCCCACTGGATCGAACGGGCCTTTGGGGTGATTTTGCTCGCACTTGCGGCGCGCCTGGTCTGGCTCACGTTGGTTTGAGCAGCGAGGTCAAGGACCTCGCGGGAAAGTATTGCCGGAGCATGCCGACACTCACTTTCTTTGCGGGTCCAGCGCTAGCTTCGATACAGGTCGAGCGCTCCCGGTTCAGCCCTAAAGCTTGACGCCGTAGGCCAGATCGCCGGCATCGCCAAGCCCCGGGACGATGTAGGCACGATGGTCGAGCTCCTCGTCGATCACGGCGACCCACAGGGTACATTCCTCCGGCAGCTCCTCGCGCAGAAACTCCACGCCGGCCCGACTGGCAATCACAGCGACGACATGCGTATGCGCCGGCGCACCCCGGGCCAGCAGCGCCTTCCAGGCAAGCATCATGCTGCTGCCGGTGGCGAGCATGGGGTCACACAGCACGACCGTTCGCCCCTCGAGCGACGGAGCGGCCAGATACTCGATCTCGACCTCGAAGCTTTCCTCATCGCCCTCGTGCCGCCGGTAGGCGGAGACGAAGGCGTTGTCCGCGCGGTCAAACACATTCAGCAGGCCGCGATGGAGCGGGAGCCCCGCTCTCAGGATGGTCGCCAGCACGGGTTGTTCGGACAGCACGGGAACCTCCGCCGTGCCCAGCGGGGTCTGCACGGAAGCGGTGGCGTAGTCGAGCCGCTTACCGATCTCCCAGGCGAAGCACTCACCGAGCCGCTCGAGGTTACGCCGAAACCGCAGGGGGTCGCTCTGCACGGAAACGTCCCTGAGTTCTGCGATCAGGGGATTGACGAGGGATGCGTCGCGACTGAGTTCGATAACTTCGATGGCCATGAAGTCCACGCTAAAGAACCACGGTCAGGAATGCAATTGGCCTGATGGACCGGCGTTGCTGCAGCTCCGTCAGACTGGGTATAGTTACGTCCTTTCCCCGCAGCAAGGCGGCACAAGACCCGCCAGACCAAGGAGTCGCTAATGAAGCGCAGGACCCTTTCCCTTTCGACCCTCGTCGGCGGCCTCATGGCCTTCGGCTTCAGCGCTGGCGCCCAGGCGGATGGCCACGTGGCGGAACTGCTCTGGGAGCGGGACAACGCCGCTTTTGCCAGCTATGACAAGATTCTGCTCAAACCCCTCGACTTGCAGGATGTCAAGGTGCTCAAGCCTGTTTGGGCCCAGGATGATGCAGACGACTGGGTCATCGAGGGAGAAGTCAGTGACGATATTCAGACGATGTTTGACGAAATCATGTCCCGTGAGCTTAGCGGGGAAAACGGCTTTACCCTGGTGGATGAGGCCGGGCCTGGAGTGATGCAGATCGAGGTCGAATTTCTCAGCATCACCCCCTACGTGAAGCCTGGGACCGCCTCCGGTGCCGGCGGCATGGAGATTTCCACGCTGGGGTCCGGCGACGTCCATGTCAGCGCTGAATTGCGGGACTCGGTGACAGGCTCAGTGCTGTCACTGATTGAAGGCGAGCGGCAGATTGGCACCGAGTATCGGGAACTCAGCCCCGAAAATCATCAGGCAAACCTCATGGCGACCTTCTCGGATTGGGGTCAGCGCCTGCGTGAGTATCTGATCGTCAAGCAAGCCCAGTAGTGCGCCGGGCGCCGGGGTGTCTTTGCGACCCCCAGCCACCGAGCGCCCTGGCCGGACGAACACAGCCCAGCGCTCCAAGAGAAAAAAGCGACCGGCCATGAGCCGGTCGCTTTGCGTTATGGGCCCGCTTTGC
>JBCDHO010000210.1:0-5345 GCA_038749855.1 Pseudomonadota bacterium | reverse complement strand
CGCGCGGCGATCAGCCCGAACGCGAGCGCCGCGAAAAAGCCGCCGAGGATCACCACCGCATAGGAGCCCACCAGCCCGAACGAGATCTCGACCTGCTGGATGCACTCAACCGCGACCAGGGCAAGACCATCATTATGGTGACCCATGACCCGCAGGCCGCGGACCGTGCCAGCCGCACGCTGCACCTGGACAAGGGTCGGCTCGTGGACGAAGCCACCCATTAAGCGGCTCCGAGGCGCACGCATCATGAAACACCCCCTGTCATGAAGTACCTCACGCTCATCTTCGCCAACCTGCGCCGCAAGAAGCTGCGTACGGCGCTGACGGTGCTCAGCATTATCGTGGCGTTCCTGCTCTTCGGTTACCTCTCTGCCATCAAGACCGGCTTCACCGCCGGGGTTGAGGTGGCTGGCGCGGACCGGTTGATCACGCGAAATAAGGTTTCGCTGATCAACCTGGTGCCGCTGGCGCACAAGCGCGACATCGAAGCGATCGAAGGGGTGGACCTCGTCACGCATCAGAGCTGGTTCGGTGGCATCTACCAGCAGCCTACGAATTTTTTCCCCCAGTTTGTGGTCGAGCCCGAGCCCTTCCTGGACCTCTACCCCGAATACGTGCTGACCGAGGCACAGAAGGAAAACTGGCTGTCCAACCGGACCGGGGTGATCATCGGTGAGTCGCTCGTGAACCGCTTCGGCTGGAAGGAAGGTGACCGTATACCACTGCTTTCTCCGATCTGGGGCAATGTGGACGGCACACAGGACTGGGCATTTGATGTTTCCGCGGTCTACGAGGCCGCCGAGGAGGGCGTGGACACCTCCCAGATGTTCATCCGCTACGACTACTTTGATGAAGCCACGGGCAACATCGGTGCCGTGGGCTGGTACACGCTGCGCATTGAGGACCCGGACCAGGCAGCCGAGGTGGCAGCCGACATCGATCGGGCCTTCGCCAACTCGCCGGACGAAACGAAGACGGAGCCGGAAGGCGCCTTCCTCCAGGGTTTTGCCAACCAGGTGGGCAACATCGGATTCATCATCGGTGCGATCGTCAGCGCGGTGTTTTTCACCATTCTGCTGGTCGCCGGCAACACGATGGCCTACACGGTGAGCGAGCGCACCAACGAGCTGGCGGTGCTTAAGGCGATCGGTTTCACGGATACGGGCGTGCTGAGTCTGGTGCTGGGCGAGTCGCTGGTGATCACGGCGCTCGGAGGCGGCCTTGGGCTGCTGCTGGCGTGGCTGATGGTCTCGGCCGGCGACCCGACGAACGGCGCGCTACCCATTTTCTACATCCCCCCGCAGGACCTGATCCTGGGCATCGTCCTGATCTTTGCCCTGGCTTTTGTCGTCGGCATCATGCCAGCCCGCTCTGCCATGCGCCTGCAGGTGTCGGACGCCCTGCGGCGCTGAGGTTACTGTCATGTTTCGAGCGCTCTCACAGATCGTTTCCGTGACCCGCTTCTCGCTGGCGTCACTTCCGCAGCGGCTGGGTTCTTCGGCTTCGGCCATGCTCGGCATCGCTGGTGTGGTGGCGGTAATGGTGGGCGTCCTGTCCATCGCCCAGGGGATTATGTCCACCATGACCGGTTCAGCGAAGCCCGCCAACGTGATGGTTTTACGCAGTGGGGCCGATACGGAAATGACCAGCGGCCTGGGTGGCGACGAGGCACGCATCATCACCGAGGCGCCGGGCTTGGCCCGCAACGGGGACGAGGTACTGGCGTCGCGGGAGTTATTCGTCATCATCAACTCGCCGCTGAAATCCACGGGCACCGATGCAAACGTGCCCCTGCGTGGCGTGGATCGGACCGCCGCACAGGTTCGCCAGGATTTCGAGATCGTCGAGGGCCGCATGTTTGAGGACGGCATCGCCGAGGTCATCGTCGGCGTGGGCGCGAGCCTCGAGTTTTCAGGCATGAACCTGGGTGACAGCGTCGAGATCGGCTCGGAGCGCTGGCCCGTGGTGGGAATTTTCTCCACCGGCGGTGGCGTGTCCGAGTCCGAAGTCTGGAGCGATGCCCGCGTTGTCCAGGATGCGTTCCGACGTGGTAACTCCTACCAGTCCATCCACGCGACGCTGACCTCGCCGGACAGCTTCGTCGCCTTCAAGGACGCGCTGACCAGCGACCCGCGCCTGAACGTGTCCGTAGTGACGGAGGCCGAGTACTACGCGGGGCAATCGCAGCTGCTTTATAACCTGATCACTGGCCTGGGGACACTGATCGCGCTGATCATGGGTCTGGGCGCGATCTTTGGCGCGTTGAACACCATGTACACGGCGGTCTCATCCCGAACCAGGGAAATCGCTACGCTCCGCGCCCTGGGCTTCAACTCGGGACCGGTGATTTTCAGCGTGCTGGCCGAGTCCTTGCTGCTGGCCCTGGCCGGCGGCCTGATCGGCGCGGGCCTGGCCTGGCTGGCCTTCGACGGCTTCCGCGCCGCGACGCTGAACTTCGCCAGCTTCAGCGCCATTACCTTCGCCTTCGACGTCAATCTGCCATTGCTGATCGCCGGCATATTCTTTGCGCTGGTGATCGGGTTCTTCGGCGGGCTGTTCCCTGCCATTCGCGCGGCGCGGACACCGGTGGCGCACGCGCTTAGGGAATTATGAGGGGGCGCGCCTGAGGCAAGCCTGAGGCAACTGCGGAAGTCTTGGAATCGCCCGGGGCGCGGTGCTCTATAGTGAATATGTCCCTCGCACCGGGCCATAGGAGCCACGCCATGACCTACCCCAGGCTGACGCTTGGCATCGTCCTTTTACTTTGCGTTCTGCTTGCCGAGGCGGACACGATCGACGACTTCTCCGCGCCACAGGGACCGGCCCGGCTGCTTCCGGATGGGGACCCCATCGCCGCGCAGATTACCGGTGAAGTCCCCGGTGCGCTCGGGCGCTTTCGCGTCCTGGCGCCGTTTATCGATGACGACGCAGCTGAGGGTTCGTCCGTGACTGCGACGATCGCCGGCGGTCGCTTTGAATGCGATTCGGTCTTTACCATTGTCGACGGCGGTGCCGGCGGCGGCTGTGTCGTCGGTTGGGCGACCGATGGAACCCGAGCCTTTGATTTTCTTGAGGCAGAGGCCTTCGAGTTTGACGTGTTCGAGGCTGCGACCGGTGCCTTGATCGCGGTCTATCTGCTGGGGCCCAGAGACGACCCGGAGGGCTTAATCCCCGAGGGCCGCTACGATGGCGTTGCTGGCCTGGCTTTCCCTGTGAGGCCGGGGTCCTATCGACTTCCCATCGATGAGTTTTCCAATCCGCTCGATCCGATGATGGATTTTGATCTGGCCAATGTAGACACTGTCCTGCTGGCAACGTTATTTACCGAGGGCAATGACGGCACGACCCAAATCGGGGCGTTGCGGACAGCCGGACCCATTGGCGAAGGAAACGATCTGCCGCCGACCGGCGAAGTGGCCGTGGAACAGATCTCCGGCACCTACTTCAATGCAGCGCGCGACGGCGAAGGCTGCCAGGTGACGCTGGAAGGGGACGGCGTGACGGTCATCATGACGTGCTATCTCTACCAGGGTGGCAAGCAGGCCTGGCTCATCGGCGGCGGCACCTTCGAAGCGGGCACAGTGGTTTTTGAGAACATGACCATCACCTCCGGCGCTGACTTCGGTGCGGCCTTCGATCCCGGAGATGTCCTGCGCACACGCTGGGGACGCGCGACCCTGGCGTGGCGCGACTGCAACAACGCCAACCTGACCCTCGAGCCGGAGCTTGAGGGTTTTCTGCTCTTCAGCACCGACGTCACTAAAATCACGCTGTCAGACTGCATGGGCCCCGGTGACGAACCGGCTTTGCCGCGAAACGAGGGCACCCTTTTTGATCCAGCACGGGATGGCGAGGGCCTTCAGCTGGCCGTGCAGGGTGAAACCGACATTTACGTATTGACTTGGTACACCTACCTTGACGGTGAGCAGGTCTGGCTTATCGGCACCGGTGTAGAGGATGGAAGTCGGATTGCGTTTGACGACCTGATACTCACGCGGGGCGCGGGCTTTGGGGAGCAGTTCAATGCCGAGGACGTAATCCGGGAGCCCTGGGGTTCCATTGTGCTGGATTTCACTGACTGCAATAACGCCCGCGCGACCGTTACCCCCTTACCCACCCAGCCGCGCTTCAGTGAATTCGAAACGGACGTTCGCAAGCTGGTCTTAGGCACCTGTCCCTAGGCGCTTATGAGGGCCGCGCGGTCTCTTTCACTTCAAATCGTTGTGAAAGCCGCTAACATTGAGCGTTGCTTCGCTAAAAGCGGCTTGTTTGACGAGGAACGCACCCACCATGCAATGGCCAGGCACGCACCCCGGGCTCTACCAGGCTGAGAACGCCAAGGACAGCTGTGGCTTTGGGCTGATCGCCCACATCCACGGCCAGCCGTCGCATCGGCTGGTGGAAACAGCCTGCACGGCGCTTGACCGCATGACCCACCGCGGAGCGATTGCCGTGGACGGCAAGACCGGTGATGGCTGCGGTGTGCTAATGGCGTTGCCCGTGGCGTTTTTCCGCACCGTGGCGGCCGAAGCGGATATCTGGCTGGGTGAAAACTTTGCCGTTGGTCTGGTGTTCCTGAGCCGTGATCCGGAGGAGGCGGAGCGCTCCCGTGACCTGCTGACCCGCCAGCTGCAAAACCAGATGCTGGAGGTTGCCGGCTGGCGCGATGTGCCCACGGACGAGTCCGTGCTCGGGCAGCTGGCGGCGGATTCCCTTCCCCTGATTCAGCACGTGTTCGTCAATGCGCCCCCGGGCTGGTCCGAGGTCGACATCGAGCGGCGTCTGTTCGTGGCGCGGCGCATGGCCTCTGCGGAGAACCAGGCGGCCGAAGACGGCGACGCCACGTTTCATGTCGCGACCCTGTCCAACCTGGTGACCGTCTACAAGGGTCTGGTGATGCCAGCCAACCTGCCGGAGTTTTTCCCGGATCTGAAGGACGCGCGCCTCGAGAGCCACATTTGCGTGTTCCACCAGCGCTTTTCCACCAATACGCTGCCCAACTGGAAGTACGCCCAGCCGTTCCGTTTCCTGGCCCACAACGGTGAGATCAACACGATCGAGGGCAACCGGAGCTGGTCCGAAGCGCGCACGCCGAAATTCCAGACGCCCCTGCTGCCGGACCTGCAGAAGATACGCCCGCTGGTTAACCAGGATGGCTCCGACTCATCCTCACTGGACAATATGCTGGAGCTGTTCCTGGCCGGTGGCATGGACGTCTTCCGGGCCATGCGAATCCTCATTCCACCGGCCTGGCAGGCGGAGCCGGACATGGCGCCGGACCTTAAGGCCTTTTACGAATTCAATTCCATGCACGTGGAGCCCTGGGACGGGCCCGCGGGCATCGT
>JBCDHO010000209.1:0-5364 GCA_038749855.1 Pseudomonadota bacterium | reverse complement strand
CCGTGGCCGCCTATGAAGGGCAGATCGGCCAGGCCGCTGTATTGATGATCACGCCACGCTCGCCGTCTGCGTTCGACTCGTTGGCTTCCATGGCGGCGGCAGCGGCCTTGCTGGCGTTGAAACTGCCGACGAGGTTGATCTGAATGACCTTCGCAAAAAAGTCCAGGTCCATGGGCCCCTCGCGGCCCAGTACGCGGCCCGCGCCGATGACGCCGGCGCAGTTCACGGCCACGTTGATGCCGCCCATGAATTCAACCGCCTTGGCCATGGCCTCAGTGACGGCGGACTCGCTGGTTACATCGGTCTTGATGTACTTTGCCGCAGCGCCGAATTCGGCCTCGGCGGCGGCGCCGGCCTCGTCGTTGATGTCCAGCAGGGTGACCTTGGCGCCCTTGGCGACGAAGTGCCGGGCCACGGCAAGGCCGAGCCCTGAAACGCCGCCGGTGATCACGGCGCGGGTGTCTTCGATGTTCATGGGGTATGGCTCCAGTGTTGCATTGTGCGTGGGGCCGCTCGTGGAGGAGCAGCTTTGCGGTTGTTGCGATTTCAGTCCGTCGTGCGCCAGGCCGGCAAGCGTTTGTCGAGGAAGGCGCGCATGCCCTCCTGACCCTCGGCGCCGATGCGCATGCGGGCGATCAGCCGAGCCGTTGTTTGATCAAGCTTCAGCTGCGTTTCCGCATCGTGGCCGGCGGCATGGTACACGAGCTGTTTGGCCGCGCTCACCGCTTGCGGGCCGCTCTTGCTGAGGGCCGCGCAGAAGTGCGTCACCGTATCGTCGAGCACATCGTTGGGAACCGTCTCGTGCACGAGGCCGATGTCACGGGCATGGGCTGCATCAAAACGCTCGGCGGTCAGGAAATAGCGGCGTGCCTGCGCCTCGCCAATGCGCCGGAACACATAGGGCGAGATGATCGCCGGGGCCAGGCCCAGGCGCGTCTCGGTCAGGCCGAAGCGGGCATCCTCGACGGCGATGGCGATGTCGCAGCACGCCACCAGGCCCAGCCCGCCCCCCAGGGCGGCGCCGTTGACGCGCGCGATGGTCGGAACCGGGAGATAGTTCAGCGTGCGCAGGAGGCGCGCCAGCTGGAGCGCATCATGGACGTTGGCTTCCTCGCTCGCCTCCAGCATGCCGCGCATCCAGTTGAGGTCTGCGCCGGCGGAAAAGCTTTTGCCGTTGCCCGTCAGGACGACTGCCCGGGTCTGCGGATCATCACCGAGCTGCTTGAGCGTGTCGGTCAGGCCGCAAATCAACTCGTCGTCAAAGGCGTTATGAACCTCGGGGCGGTTCAGGGTCAACGACACGACACCGTCTTCGCGGTGCATCTGCAGGCTGCTCATGGTGTTCTCCCAGCTCGCTTGGGCACAGCCGCGCGCCCAAAGGGAACGCAGGAGAGCACGCCGGACCGTCCCTTTTTCGACCGCGGCGCCATCACATGCGGAAAATGCCGTGGCGGCCGCGAACGACCTGGGCGTTCGCAGCAATGGCGAGCCCCCGGGCCAGGTGCGCGCGCGTATCCACCGGATCGATGATGCCATCGTCCCAGAGCCGGGCCGTGGCGTAGTAGGGGTGGCCCTGGGCGTCGTAGCCGTCCCGGATCGGGGCCTTGAAGGCCTCTTCCTCCTCCGGGCTCCAGGCGTTGCCCGAGCCCTCGATGGCGTCCCGCCGGACGGTCGCGAGGACCGATGCGGCCTGTTCGCCGCCCATGACGGAAATCCGCGCGTTCGGCCACATCCACAGGAAGCGGGGCCCGTAGGCCCGTCCGCACATGGCGTAGTTGCCGGCGCCGAAGGAGCCGCCGATCACCACCGTGAAGCAGGGCACGTGGCTGGTGGCCACGGCGGTCACCATCTTCGCCCCGTCCTTGGCGATGCCGGCATGTTCATAGGCCTTGCCCACCATGAACCCGGTGATGTTCTGGAGGAACACGAGCGGGATATTGCGCTTGTTGCACAACTGGATGAAATGCGTGGCCTTGAGCGCCGATTCGGAAAACAGGATGCCGTTGTTGGCCACGATGCCCACGGGCCAGCCGTCGATGTGGGCAAAGCCGCACACGATGGTCTTCCCGTAGCGGGCCTTGAACTCGTGGAATTCGCTGCCATCCACCACCCGCGCGATCACTTCCCGGATCGGCAGCTGGAAACGGCTGTCCCGGGGTACGACGCCGTACAGTTCCTCGGCCGGGTAGTCCGGCTCGACGGGCGCCTCGCGCACAAAGTCATTGGGGGTTTGCCGGTTGAGGTGGGCCAGGGCCTCGCGGGCGAGCGCCAGGGCGTGTTTGTCGTCTTCGGCAAAGTGGTCGGCCACCCCGGATTTCGTCGTATGCACGCGCGCACCGCCCAGCGTTTCGGCGTCAACGACTTCGCCGGTGGCGGCCTTTACGAGCGGTGGTCCGCCGAGAAAGATCGTGCCCTGTTCCCTAACGATGATGGACTCATCGCACATGGCGGGAACGTACGCGCCGCCGGCGGTACAGGAGCCCATGACGACGGCGATCTGGGGCACGTTGGCGGCGGACAGCCGCGCCTGGTTGTAGAAAATCCGGCCGAAGTGCTCCTTGTCGGGAAACACCTCGTCCTGCAGCGGCAGGAAGGCGCCGCCGGAGTCGACGAGGTAGACGCAGGGCAGGCTGTTCTCCGCGGCAATTTCCTGGGCCCGGAGGTGTTTCTTCACGGTGATCGGAAAGTAGGTGCCGCCCTTCACGGTGGCGTCGTTGGCAACGACCATCACGTCCTGGCCGTGGACCTGTCCAATGCCGGTGAGGATGCCGGCCGCCGGTGCCTTGCCGTCGTAAAGGCCGTGGGCAGCCAGGGCGGACAGCTCAAGAAACGGGCTGCCCTCATCCAGCAGACCCTCGACCCGGTCCCGGGGCAACATCTTGCCGCGCTTGAGGTGCTTGATGCGCGCGTCGTCACCACCACCAAGGCGAACGGCTTTGAGCTGCTCATAGAGGTCGTCCACCTGCGCGCCCAGTGCCTCGGCATTGGCGCTGAAATCATCGCTTTCAGGGTCGAGCTTGGTTTCGATCCGGGACACGGTGCTGGTTTTGGCCTCTGCTGTCTTGGTCGCAGCGCGTCGTCTTGCGCAGTGGCGCATTCGCCCATCGTCACGCTGCCGTATGGGGGCGCAATCATACAACGATCCTCGCGATCAGGCGTCGAAAAGGACCACTAAGCCGGCCTTTACCGTGCCCCGGTTTTCTCCCGCGCTCCGAAGACGCGGGTAGGGGAGGATTCGGTAAGTGCCTGCATCGGGTAGGCTCGATGAACCGTCCAATTTCAGCAGGAGAATCCGCCCATGGCCTCACCCCCGAAAACGCCCTTACTGTCCCTGGCGCTGACCGTGCTCCTGGGCCTCCCACTGACGGGCGCCGCGGCGGAAGCGCCTGACCCGGAAACCTGGTTCGTCGAGACCTACGGCGGACTCTGGCTGGAGGCGCCCTGGGACCAGGCCGAGGCCATCATGAGTCATTACACGGAGCAGGTGATCTCCCGGGAGCCCGGTGCCGCGCCGGAAACCGTTCCGACCCGCGAATGGATCGGTCCGCTGTTCGGACAGTGGCGGGACGAGGGCTGGCTCTCTGCAGAGGTCGTCGCCATCCAGACCGACCGTCTTAATGCCAATACGGCGGTCTTCAAGGCGCGCTGGAAAGACGTCTACACGGACGGCTCCGAGGCCTTTTCCTGTGGCTGGTATCTCGCCGACCTGGTGGACGGCGCCTGGAAGAACAGCGAGTACACGTCAATTGACTGTGCGGACCACGGTCTCGACTAGGCGATATCCCTAGGAAACAACTAGAGCTCGATAACGCGGCACTCCATGCATATTTTGAAAACATGGTCCTGTGTCGTGTCGTCTTTCTCGGTCGTTTTTACGTAAATGGTGACTTGGTAAGACTCCACGTTCCGAGTTTTACAACTGCACCCTTCTTTGAGTCGCTCAAGCGCACCGTCATCGTGATCACGCGGGTCGCAGTACCAGCCGGTGTTGGATGCATGTCGCCTCGGTGGTTCCAGGAGCATACGGGGCGCGAGTGTTGAGTAGTCTGTGCACACTTCCTCACCCTTACAGCGCGCTTGCGTGAAGCCTTTGACTTCAATGGCTTCAATCACCACTGATTTGGGCAGGGTCGACTGCACATTGAGATTGCCGACAGAGAAGGCAGCCCGATCGTTGTCGAGATTTTGCTTCATGACAATTGATAGGTCAGGAAAATATTCGTCGGTACCGCCGCTGCTGGCATAGCCATTGTTGGGTGCGGGTCCCAAAACGTCGCTGAACTCTGCCATGGTTTTAAGGCCTCCTGCTCCGGTTAGGGCGTCTGGTTTGCTTCAAAGACGAGACGCGCATCAAGCACACCCCCGCAGGTAGACTGCGCATGAATACGCATGACAATGCGCCCGCGCGTCGGATCTTGTGGATCCGGGACCTGCTGGTTTTCAAAACGAATCTCATATCCCTTGCCATCGGGCACTGCATCAGATTGGTAGAGCGGCGGGCCCAGGCTTGTCAGATCAAGCATGTGTACGAGCCCATGTGGACTGACTTGGCGAAGGCCGTAGGTCACCCGTGGTCGACCTACCAGCTTGCATTCATGATGAATCTTGATCCTGGCGTTCAGTTTCCAACTTGTCCCCTGGTCGTCAAAGGAGGGCGTGCCAATGAATTCAAGAATGGGTTTACGCTGGGAGAAGTCCAGATTGGCGCAACAGCGGGACTCAACCGGTGGATGTAGCGTCGGTCCAGGCGGTGGCGTCTCACCTTCCGGCGGCGCTGGTTGTTCCGGTGGTACGGGCTCAAGTTCACCCCAGGGAATGCGACGGCCGTCGGGCATTTCTACCCACTGGCCGCACTCAGCCTTGGGCGCATCCTGAAGCTTTTCTTGCCCGTTTCCGTTTTCGTTTTCACCGGGCCCTCCCGGGCGGTGTCCATCCGCCTGGCTCGGACTGACCCACCAGCTGGCTATCGTGACGCTGGCGCCAAGAACGTCTGAAAGCGTCCCAAGAAAGCCGGGGGCGGGAAATCCGACGGATATCTGCTTTACGGGAAAGCCGGCGTCGTACAGGTCAGCCGTGTAATACGCATAGTTTCCGTCAACCCAAACCGTAACCTGCTGGTCACCGGTGCAGCATACGAATTGGCGTCGGAAAGGACGCCGCCATACGTAAGTGACCTGCATGGCGATTCCCGTCGCGCCCATCGGCCCATGAGAACCCTGGACACGCTGAGGCGCAGCACCTACGTACTCCCAGGGGCCACTCCATTCTTCATTATCGGTGGGGGTGCATGCTTCACTCATGGCGCGCTACTCCGGCTTCAGGAACAGTGTCCGGAGCCATTAGGACGCGTTAAAAGGGCTCCGG
>JBCDHO010000208.1:0-5365 GCA_038749855.1 Pseudomonadota bacterium | reverse complement strand
CTAGGCCGTCGCTTGCGGCGATGTGCGGTTCAGCAGCCATACCATAATCACAATCAATAACGCAGCGACGCCATTATGCGCGACTGCGTTCGGCAAGGGCAGGTAGAGCACGATATTCAATATGCCCAGGGTGAATTGTACGAGTACGCCCACAGCGAGCAGCACGGCACCGGACTTCAGCATGGGCTGGCCCCGCAGGCTCAGGGCGGTCAGCAACAGCACCGCCAGTGTGATGATGGCCCCGATGCGGTGGGTGAGATGAATCGTCGCCCGCGCGTCCTGGTCGAGGATGCCGCCCTCGTAGTCCACGCCGACTTCCCGCACCAGCGTAAAGGCCTCGCCGAAATCCGTCTCCGGCCACCACTGCCCCGTGCACTGGGGAAAGTCCGGACAGCTCAGGGCGGCGTAGTTGGCGCTGGTCCAGCCACCCAGGGCGATCTGACCTACGAGAATGGCCAGGGCGAAGATCACCAGTGGTCGCTTGTCCCGGGTTTTAAGCGGTACCGGTTCGAGCTGGCCAAAGGGCGCGGGCCGGCTGCGGAAGGCCAGCCAGGAAATCAGCGCCAGCGTGGTCATGCCGCCCAGCAGATGGGCCATGACAATGATCGGCTTGAGCTTGAGCGTCACGGTCCACATGCCCAGGGCGGCCTGGAACAAGATCAGCACCAGCGTAAAGGTGGCAATGCCGCGGAATCGACGCGTGGCCTCGCCGCCGCGCCAGGCCACCCAGTTAATGCCTACCACCAGCAGGATCAGGATACCGGCAAGGTAGCGGTGGACCATCTCTTTCCAGGCCTTATCCACTTCCACCGGACGTTCCGGGAACGCCTCATTGGCCTGGGCGATTTCCGCCGGCGCGTTGGGCCAGGTGATGACGCCGTAGCAGCCGGGCCAGTCGGGGCAGCCGAGGCCGGCGTGGGTGAGGCGCACCCAGGCGCCCAGGACAATCACGCAGAGCGTGACAACGGCGGAGAAGGTGGCGAGCTTGTGGAGTCGTCGTTGCATGGGTTCCTTACCTGCCGGACCACTTGAGCAGTTTCTTGAGGTCCTTGTTCAGATCTCCCCGGGCGTAACCGGGCGCGTAGTGAAGCATGAGGTTGCCTTCCGGGTCGGCGACGAAGGTCGTGCCCGACGCCGGGGCGATGCCCTTATTGGCCGCCAGCAGCGCCGTGCGCGTGCCGCCGGTCGGGTCCGTCGCGATGACCAGCCGTTCGTAGATGGCCGAGAGCCGCTCGGCCTCCGAGGCGGGAAGGGTTTCCGTGGCCAGCAGAAGCACCGCCACCTTGTCCTGGTAGCGCCCGGTGCCGATGTGCACCTGGCGCAGGTCGGTAA
This sequence comes from Pseudomonadota bacterium, assembly GCA_038749855.1. Classification (GTDB taxonomy): domain Bacteria; phylum Pseudomonadota; class Gammaproteobacteria; order Xanthomonadales; family SZUA-36; genus Marinihelvus. Next base: position 4,033 of record JBCDHO010000208.1, on the reverse strand, counting down.
TGACCGATTCGCAGCGGGCGTCGCAGCCATCAATGATCGGGTGCACCAGGAGCCAGCGCCGTTCCAGGGCGGCAGGGCCGGCCTCGGAGCGCACGGCCAGGCCCGCCGGGTTCATGGGAACCGGAGGCGTCACCAGGTCGCCGCGGTTGACGGTAATCAGCGGGTCCTCACCGAGCTGTTCCGGCTGCAGCAGGATGGCTGCCACGAGCGGGATGAGGAACAGGACGAAGAGGGCGACCAGGATGAGGCGATTGCGGTTGCGGGTGTTCACGCGGTTTGTCTCCGGCCGGCGGTGAAGCCCAGCACGAGCCAGGTCGCCACGGCGGTCAGGGCGAGGCCGTACCACTGCACGGCATAGGCCATGTGGCGGTCCGGACCCATGGTGAAGGGTGTCCAGTTGCGGTCTTCAAAGCCAGCGGCTGAATCCGCATCCAGGTACAGCACCTGGTGATGCATCGGCTGGCCGAGGGCGGCCTCGATGCGATCCCAGTCGGGATACACCATAAGTTGGGGCCAACGGTCCGCTTGCAAGGTCGCCGGCTCGCCAATTTGCACGCCCGGCTGGCTGATCGGCGCCAGGCGTCCGGACAGGTCCAACAAACCAGAGGGCGTCTCGACGGCCGGCAGGCTTGACCGGTCCGGTGGTAGGGGCAGCCAGCCACGGTTGACCAGCAGCGTGGCGCCGCCGGCGAGCGTGTAGGGGGTCAGCACGTGCACACCGGCACGCCCCCGGTACAGCTTGTTCTCGAGCAGCAGGTGGCGCTCCGTGTCGAGTTCGCCGGCCAGCCGGGCGCGGGTCCAGGCGGGCAGGGCGTCGGACAACGCGGTGACTGACGCCGCCGTATCGAAGTCCTGCTGGCTGATGCGCTTGCCCTCGGCCCGGTCGCGCTGCCAGTTGCCAAGCAGCACGAAAACGACAAACAGACCTGCCAGCAGCAGGGTCAGGCCGCCGCTTGTCTTGAACTTCATGAGCGCGCTCCCCATGATGGCGTCAAAGCCAAAACAAGCCCGCCCGGCGCGCACCCGCGCACCGACCCGCCGTGGGCACGATTCCCCTGGAGTTTCATCGTGTTGTCCAAGATCATCATCATTGCGTTCCTGCTGGCCATCGGCTGGACCCTGATTTCCTCCTTCTACTTCCTCGTCAAGGACAAGGGCGAAGGCGACCGGACGGTCCGCCGACTGACCTGGCGCATCAGCCTGTCGCTGGTGCTGTTCCTGTTGCTGTACCTGTTCTTCCGCTTGGGTTGGATCGAGCCGTCGTCGCGGGGGCCGATTGGCCTCAAACCGGAGGTGGAGCAGCCCGCTGACGGTTAATCGCGGACGGGCGCAGCCTTCCGATAATTGACGACGCCGCCCGTTGGGGCGGCGCCTTTTGCCTTGTCCGGGCTCCGGGCCCGGGCGCGCTGCGTTACAGCACGTAAACGAAAATAAAGAGCCCCAGCCACACCACGTCAACGAAGTGCCAGTACCAGGCACAGGCCTCGAAGCCGAAGTGGTTCTTCGGATTGAAGTGGCCCCGCATGACGCGAACCATGATCACGAACAGCATGATGGCGCCCAGGGTCACGTGCAGACCGTGGAAACCGGTGAGCAGGAAGAACGTCGAGCCGTAAATGCCCGAGCCCAGCGTCAGCCCCAGGTCCTGGTAGGCATGCTGGTACTCGTAAATCTGGAAGTACATGAAGATGGCGCCCAGCACCACGGTGGCGGCGAGCCAGATGATCGTCTGGTTGCGCTTCGCCTTCAGCAGCGCGTGGTGTGCAATGGTCAGCGTCACGCCGGAGAGCAGCAGGATCAGCGTGTTCAGGAACGGGATGCCGAAGGCCGGAATCGTGCCGAAATCGCCGCCGATCTGCGCCGGGCCGTTCGTTGGCCAGTGCGGAACGAAGCCCTGCCAGAGGATTTCGTTGGTGCTGGCGTTGTTGCCCTCGCCCCCGAGCCAGGGGATGACCAGGGCCCGCGCGTAGAACAGGGCGCCGAAGAAGCAGGCGAAGAACATGACTTCGCTGAAAATGAACCAGGACATGCCCATGCGGAAGGAAGCATCTTCCTGCTCGCCGTACATGCCGGTTTCGCTCTCGCGAATGACCTCGCCGAACCAGCCGAACACCATGTAGATGATGACCGCTGCGCCGGCCAGCGTGGTCCATTTTGCGATGTCATCGCCATTGAGCCACAGGGCGGCGCTGACCAGCATCAGGGCCAGGCCGATGGAGCCGGTCATGGGCCACGTGGTGCGGTGCGGTACGTAGTAGGAGCCTTCTGCGGGTTGTCCCATGGTGCTTGCCTCTGCCTTGTTTTGTTGGCGTGTCGTGAAACGGGCGCTCAGCGCGCGTTTTGCGCCACGTCCTGGTTTTCATGCTTAAAGAAGGTGTAGGAGAGGGTCATCTCCTGAATGTCCGCCGGCAGGTCCGGCTGGACAAAGAAATACACGGGCATCTCACGCCGTTCGCCCGACTCGAGCACCTGCTGGCTAAAGCAGAAGCACTCGACCTTGACGAAGTAGCGGGCGGCGGACGGGGGCGACACGTTGAACGTGGCCATGCCCACCACCGCGCTGTCTTCGAGGTTTTCTGCCACGTAGAACGCCTCGGCCGGCGCACCCACGGGAATATCGAGGGCCAGTTCGACCGGGTCGAAATCCCAGTTGAGTGCCGAGTTGGTGGTGGCGTCAAAGCGGACCTTGATGCTGCGGTCTGCGTCGATCTGCTCAGGCGCCGCATCCGCGATGGTGATGCCGCCCTGGTTCAGGCCGGTGATCTCGCAGAAGGTCTCGTACAGCGGCGGCATGACGAAGACGCCGAAACCAAACATGGCCACGGATACGGTCAGCAGCTTGGCGGCCAGGCGACCGTTCTCACTGCGACGGGCTTCGCCGGCGCTGCCGTTTTCCTGGCGATCTTCGCCCTGAGGCTCCACCGGGCCGCTCACTGGCCACGCCCCGTGATGCCGGTGATCAGGAAGGCGACGAAAATCATCGTAACGACCAGCCCGAGGACCAGTGCCGTGCGCCGCGCGTTGCTGCGGCGCTGGGCCAGCTCTTCGGCTGCGGCCTGCGTCTCAGCTGAGCTGCCTGCTGAGGTAGCTGCCTCGGTAGCGGTTGGAATGGTCTCAGTCACTTTGTTGGTTTCCTCGCTCACGTTCAGAGGCTCAGCGGCCATCGTGGCGCTCTGCGACCTCATCGGACGCGTGGGCCACCATGCTGGCGGTCACCATCGGCGGCGTCTGGAAGGTGTGGTGCGGTGCCGGTGAGGGCACGGTCCACTCCAGACCCTTGGCGCCTTCCCAGACCTGCGCCGTGGCCTTCTTCTTGGAGAAGTACACGCAGTGGATCACCACGCCGACGAAGATCAGCTGGCTCAGGCCGAAGGCGAAGCCCCCGATGCTGGAGATCATGTTGAAGTCGGCAAACTGCGGCGCGTAGTCCGGGATGCGTCGCGGCATGCCGGCCAGGCCCAGGTAGTGCTGCGGGAAGAACAGCACGTTGACCGAGATGGTCGACAGCCAGAAGTGGATCTTGCCCCACTTCTCGGAGTACATGTTGCCCGACCACTTGGGCAGCCAGTAGTAGGCCCCGGCCATCAGGGTGTAGACCGCGCCCGGTACCAGCACGTAGTGGAAGTGGGCCACCACGAAGTAGGTGTCGTGGTACTGGAGGTCGGCCGCCGTGATGGCCAGCATCAGGCCGGACAGGCCACCGATCGTGAACAGCACCACGAAGCCGATGGCAAACAGCATCGGCGTTTCGAAGGTCATGGCGCCTTCCCACATGGTGCTCACCCAGTTGAACACCTTCACCCCGGTGGGCACCGCGATCAGCATGGTGGCGTACATGAAGAATAGCGAGCCCTCCAGCGGCATGCCCACCGTGAACATGTGGTGCGCCCAGACGATGAACGACAGGAATGCGATCGACGCCGTGGCGTAGACCATGGCCGAATAGCCGAACAGCGGCTTGCGGCTGAAGGTCGGGATGATTTCCGACACCACGCCGAAGGCCGGCAGGATCATGATGTACACCTCCGGGTGT
>JBCDHO010000207.1:0-5375 GCA_038749855.1 Pseudomonadota bacterium | reverse complement strand
GGTATTGTCGTCTTGCGCCGTCGCAACGAGCGCAATAATCACGAATATTTCTCTAAAAAACATTAACTTAAGGTATGCTTTTTGCATTAATCCGGCGAGTGCCGGAAGTCATTCAGAGGACGGTTGCCGCGTACTCGCTTCCAGGGCCTTACCGGCACTTTGGAGGACCTGTTCGTCGTCTTCCACGGTCCTCCAAGTGCTGGACGCTGCCTTGTGCTCGGCGGCGAGGGCGCGCTGCACAGATTCATCCAGGGCGTACAGTTCATCGCATCGGGCCGGATCGAAGGCGAAAGCCTCGGGGTGGGTCGCATATTCCCGTGCCGTCGCGTTTCGGCGAGCCGTCCATTCATCCTGCTTTTGTAGGTCCTCGACGTACTGCGAGAGATGTGACATGGGCATGGGTGCCGGCAGACGGAGGAAATCGCCGGGGAGTCCTCGGGGCATCTGGCAACTTGAAACCAGGCCACGCATCCAGCGCTTCCACGCGTTGGGGTCCTGCTCTTCGCGATCGGCGCCGACGTATTCCGGATTCTCAAGGGTCCGCTTGATGCCGCGCCCGAGCCCGGCCGTGAGGTCAGTGCGACTGGTATCGGTCATGAGATCCGCGACGCGCAAACAGTCGTCAACCGTGTTTTGATCACCGTTGGCTTGAGACGCCCGACAGCCTGATAACAGGTTGCCTGAGGCGGGTACGGCCATGGCGACCAGGGCGGCAAACAGCGTGACGGTGGACATCGACTGCCCGACATCGTCACCAGCAACCTGGGCGGCATCCATGAGGGCAAACCAATCATCGGAAGGTGTGAAGGCCCCCAGTTGTTCCTGGGCGTGCTCAAGCGCCTGATAGGTATCGAAAATTCCGGCGTAGACGTACTCGCGGTAGTGTGTCCCTTCGGCGGCGCGGGCCAGACGAGCTTTTTCCGCGTCGGTGAAGGGACGCACTTCCTGGTCCGGATGCGCATCGTCATCGACGGGAATCATCTGAAACATGGCGTTGCCGGGGTCAACGGCCATCAGTTGTGCGTGGACCTTAGCCCGGTCGCAATCGGTCGGCCTGCGTGGGTTGTGGCAGTCGACAAAGTAGATCGGTGACAGCACGACCGGATCATTCCATCCGTCGCGGAGGGCCTTTGAGCGTACTGCCACAGGATTCCACTCGATTGCCGGGCCTTCACAGCCGAAAGCTGCGCTCGACGCCTGATTCGCCTCGACCACCAGGCTGGCGTGTACGCGCACGATGGGTAGCTCATGAGTGAGCAGGGCGCACCAGATGGGGGTGCTCCAGGCGCTGTACTCGTCGAACATGGCCCGGGCGTTTTCCTCGCTGGGCTTGTTCCCGGCCTCACCAGCGCTGACTGAACGGTCCGTATCCGCAAAAGCGTCGGGTTCGATGGTGAGCCCAACGGCGACAACGGCAAGGGTGACGGTGACAAACCCCAACAGCACGCCTTTCCTGAGACACCTCATGAGGTCATCCAGCGCCATCCCTGCTCCAATCAGCCAACCGTACCAGACCTACCGCCAAACCCTGAAAAAGTTGCAGGCCATGATGGTTATTCGGCAGCAACCGCCGCCCGCGCCGATCGCGTGCTCGCTTTGTCGCAAGCCCTGGAAGCACGAAAAATCCTTCGTGCAATCAACATCTTAACGTCATCAAAACACCGCTAAGTTGCTGATTCGTCATGGAATCGTCATCGCGGCTAAATGAGCCTGTCATTTCCCCTGCCTACAGTGCGCCCAACCCACAGGGGAGAGACGGCATGAACACTCTTGTCTCGCTCGACACGCAGCTGAGCTGTCGAACGGTCTTCATCTCCGACGTTCACCTGGGCTTTCACGGCTGCAGCGCCGGCTTCCTTCTCGATTTCCTCGAACGTACCGAATGCGAGACGCTCTACCTCGTCGGTGACATCGTCGATTTCTGGTACATGAAGAAAAAGCGCCACTGGCCCAAGGCACACAGCGACGTCCTTCTGAAGATCTGCGAAAAGGCCCGTAGCGGCACCCGCGTGGTGTTCGTGCCCGGCAACCATGACGAGGCCGTGCGGCCCTTCAACGGCATGATGTTTGGCTGCATTGAAATCCAGGACCGGGTGATCCACGAGACCGAGGACGGGCGCAGATTCCTGGTCCTGCACGGCGACCAGTTTGACAGCGTAGTGCGCTGCTCCAAGTGGCTGGCCAAGCTGGGTTCCTGGGCCTACGACATGCTGCTGCGCATGAACACCGGTATCAACCGTGCGCGCCGTCTCGTGGGCCGGGACTACTGGTCCCTGGCCGCGTTCCTCAAGCACAAGGTCAAGAACGCTGTGAGCTACATCTCCAGCTTCGAAGAGGCCGTGGTGAAGGCCGCCGCTGACGAGGGCGTGGACGGCGTGGTCTGCGGCCACATCCATCGCGCCGAGATCAATCGCATGCACGACATCCTCTACATGAATTGTGGCGACTGGGTGGAAAGCTGCACGGCGCTGGTCGAGCGCCATGACGGTTCCGTCGAGTTGCTCGAGTGGCGCGAGGCCGGTCGCCGCGTCAAGGCTGAGCGTCCCGATCCGCAAGGTGACCTGTGGGACGACCTTCCGGAGCCAGTGAAGGAAGGCCTCGCCGCGTGAAGTTCTGCCTGGTCACCGACGCTTGGCTTCCCCAGGTCAACGGGGTGGTCACCACCATGCGCAACACGGTGGACCATCTGCGTGAGCGCGGCGTGGAGGTCCTGACCATCACGCCGGACCAGTTCCACTCCATTCCCTGCCCGGGTTATGCCGAGATTCGGCTGGCGCTCAGGCCCTATCGCAAGGTCGCCCGCTTGATTGAACAAGGACAGCCGGATGTCATTCACATCGCCACGGAAGGCCCTCTTGGGCGAGCGGCGCGGAAGTACTGCCTGAAACACGGGTTGCCGTTCGCCACCTCCTCGCACACGCGGTTCCCGGAATATGTCCGCATGCGTGCCCCCATTCCGCTGAGCTTTACCTACGGCCTTATGCGTGATTTTCATCGGCCGGCGCAGATCACGCTGGTGCGGACGCAGACCGTGTTGAACGAACTCGCGGAGAAGGGCTTTGAACACCTCGCCGTGTGGCCCGGCGCGGTCGACACCTCATTGTTCTATCCGCGCGGCAAGGACGGGCTCGATCTGCCACGGCCGATCAGCGTGTTCGTTGGTCGCATCGCGGTGGAGAAGGGCCTGCCGGATTTTCTCGACCTGGATCTGCCGGGGTCCAAGGTGCTGATCGGTGGTGGGCCAGACCTGGAAAAGCTCGCGGCCGCCTACCCCGATGCGCATTTTCTGGGCCCGAAGTTCGGCGAGGAGCTGGCCACGCTGCTTTCGGCGGCGGACGTCTTCGTTTTTCCGAGCCGGACGGATACCTTCGGACTCGTCATGCTCGAGGCCATGGCCTGCGGCGTGCCCGTGGCGGCATTTCCCGTCCCCGGGCCTCAGGATGTCATTCGCCAGCACGCTACCGGGGTGATGGATGAGGACCTGGGCAAGGCGTTCTACAAGGCGCTGGAACTCGATGGAGACGCCTGTATCGAATTCGCCCAGGATCACAGCTGGCAACGCTCCACGGAGCGGCTGCTGAGTTTCCAGGTTCCGATCGACTGGGGGGGCGATGGCGACAGGCGCCTTCCGGCGACACCCGGTGAGGATCAGGGCGCCGTGTTCTCTGACTCGACCGTGCTGGAGGATGCTTCACCGGAAGCACCATCAGCCGGGGAGCGTGCCGCCTCCCTCTGACGTTCTGCTGCGGCTTCCAGCTTCTCGATTACCGCGTCCACTTCCACCAGGTCCATCACGCCGGGCTCCTCGATCCGGTGCCCCCAGCGCAGTGCCTCGGGTTCCTTGCCGCGATACTGGTGCGCCGCCTCCCGATAGCGATCGACGCACAGGTCCAGGAAACGATAGGGCCCGCTGCGGCGTGACCAGGTGGCGGCGTGCAGTCCGACGACCGGCGTGCCCAGGGCCGACGCCATGTGCGCAGGCCCCGAATCAGGCGTCAGCAGCACCGCGGCCCGTTCCATCACCGCCAGGGACTGGGTGAGCGTATCCCTGCCGACCAGGTTGTGGGCCGGCGCCTGCATGGCCGCCTCGATGGCAGCGGCGGTCTCGCGCTCCAGGTCGCTGGGTCCGCCGCTCAACACAACCTGCATGCCCAGGGCGCTGGCCGCGTGGTCGGCAACAGCGGCGTAGCGTTCCACGGACCAGTTTCTCAGCGTATGGCTGGAGCAGGGGCTCAGCAGCAGGAACGGTCCCTCGTCCGGCAGGTGCTCCGCGGCCCAGGCGCGGTCCTGCTCACTCACGGGCAGTTTCCAGGTGGGTTCGTCCACCTCGATGCCAAGCGCCCGGGGAAACTCCAGGAAGCCCTGCACCTGGTGCTGAAAGGGCACGCTGGCCACCTGGTGGTTGGTAAACCAGGTGTGCTTGTCGCGGGATCGCGCCTTGTCCCAGCCCAGGCGAATGGGGGCTTTGACGAAGCGGCTGAGCAGGTTGGCGCGCAGGGCCACCTGCATATGGAGCAGTACGTCCAAAGTCCGGTCCTTGAGGGCTTTTCGAAGCGTATCTACGGCGGGCTTGCCGCCACGCTTGTCGAAAACAATGAACTCCACACCTTCAAGCCCGGACAGCAGCTTGTGTTCGAGCTTGCCGATGATCCAGGTGATGCGGGTATCGGGCCAGGCGTCGCGCAGGGCGCGGACGACCGGCACCGTGTGCGTCGCGTCGCCGAGGGCGGAAAGCCGGAAGATGCAGATGTTGTCCGGTGGGGCCGCCAAACGCACAATAGGCCGTGAGGATCCTGCCATGAAGCCAAGCACCGTCCAGAAAGGGTCGTCGGGCATTGTATATGACGCCGACGCGTTGCCTGACGTCGATGATGCGCTGTTCGACGTGGCCCGCTGGCGCGCGTCGGATGCGCTTGAGGGGTCTGCGCCGGGTCGCGGCACTTCCTGGTTCATTGAATCACCGGCCGGCCCCGCCGTGCTTCGCCGCTACCTGCGCGGCGGGATGGTGGCCCGCTTCAACCGCGATCGCTACCTATTTCGGGGGTTCAAGGCGAGCCGCCCCTTTCGGGAATTTGACGTATTGCGCCGCATGGCGGAGGACGGCCTGCCCGTGCCCGCCCCCCTGGCAGCCCTGTGTGAGCGGGACGGTGCCTTCTACCGCGCAGCCCTGTTGACGCAACGCATCGCCCCGGCCCGAGCGCTGGCGGATCACTTTGCCGACGCGGACTTTGATTGGCGGAAACTGGGCCGCGAACTGGGTGACCTGTTTGCCGCGGGCATGAACCACGCCGACCTGAATGCGCGGAATATCCTGATCCATGGGGCGTCCGGTGCCGCCTGGGTCATCGACCTCGATGCGTCGCGCTATACCCCGG
>JBCDHO010000206.1:0-5376 GCA_038749855.1 Pseudomonadota bacterium | reverse complement strand
TGACCATGGTGATCGACGCCGGACTGCCGCTGGAGCTGTTCCGCCAGTACATTGAGCTTGGAAGCGAATTGATCGACTACGTGAAGTTTGGCTGGGGAACTTCCGTGATCACGAGTGACACGGTGCGTAAAAAGGCAAAAGTCGCCCGGGCGAACGGCGTCATGACGTGTTTTGGGGGCACCTTTTTTGAATTGGCATACATTCAGGGGAAGCTCGATAAACTCATCGGCCTCACCCAGGAGTATGGAATCGACATGCTCGAAATCTCTGACGGGTCCATTGATATCAGTCGTGACAACAAGCTCGGGTTCATCGAGCGGTTTTCCGGCGAGCTACGGGTCCTCTCAGAATTTGGCAGCAAAGATGCCGAAACGGTTATGGCGCCCAATCTCTGGGTTGCCGGAATGAGCGAGGAGCTGGAGGCCGGCGCATGGAAAGTGGTTGCTGAAGGCCGAGAGTCGGGTACAGCGGGTCTCTACCGGCAAAATAAGGAAATTCGGACCGGTCTGATCGATGAGGTTTTGTCGGTGATTGATAACGAGCGCATCATCTGGGAAGCGCCCCTGAAGGCACAACAGGTTTGGTTCATTCAAAACTTTGGCGCCAACGTCAATCTCGGAAACATTGCCGCAACAGATATCATTGCGCTTGAGACGCTAAGGCTGGGTCTCCGAGGTGACACGCTGACCCAGTTTCATGGAAACCACTCAGATTCGATCCGGTAGATCAGGGGTCACTCGGACTTCCAGCCCGTTGAACGTGTCAGGATAGCTGGCCTTCAAACGGGCCAGGAGTGTTGAAGCCTCCATGCGCAATCTCGTCGCAATGGGTGCAACGGGTGTCATGAGAATCAGTGTTCCCTGGCGAACATTGGCGACGCGCACGTGCGGAGCCAGCTTTGGCCCGAGGTGAGCCGCGACGGCGCGATCGAGCTGATCGAGTTGTTGTGCCCGTGCGAGCAAGCCGCCGAGTCCGCGCGCGTCATCCTGTGCGATGTCATGGGCGGATCGGCTGACTTTGCCGCGTTTGCGCCGCCGGTCGTTCATGGGTTCAGCATAACGCTCCGGTGAGCGTCAGGTATATAACGTACCCCATCGCGATGAGGCCGCTTGTACGCGCGCAGTTCATCCGACTGTTCGTCTGCAGTCCGCCGGTGACGACTGGCGCCTGCGTGGTTGCATTAAACGGGCCGTGGCCCCACATCGACAACATCGTAAAAGGGGGTGTGCGCGAGGGATTGCACACTACCCGCCAACCAAGCGAAGACCATGATCAACGCCGTATTTACCAAGCTTTTCGGCAGTCGAAATGACCGCCTTGTCAAACAGCTGAGCCGGAAGGTTCAGCAGATCAATGAGCTCGAGCCGGCCATGCAGGCCCTCTCTGACGAGGAGCTTGCCGCCAAGACCACCGAGTTCCGTGAGCGGGTGAGCGGTGGCGAGAGCCTGGACCAGGTGCTGCCTGAGGCCTTCGCCGCGGTCCGAGAGGCCAGCGTGCGAACGCTTGGCCTGCGTCACTATGACGTGCAGCTGATCGGCGGCATGGTGCTGCACGATGGCAAGATCGCCGAAATGAAAACCGGTGAGGGTAAAACCCTCATGGCCACCTTGGCGTGCTACCTGAACACGCTCGGCGGCGGCAGCGTGCACGTGGTCACCGTCAATGACTACCTCGCGCGGCGCGATGCCGAGTGGATGCAGCCGATTTTCGATGCGCTCGGGGTTACGGTCGGTGTCGCGGTGCCGGGTATGTCGCCCGCAGCCAAGCGCGCCTCCTACGCCTGCGACGTCGTCTACGCCACGAACAACGAGCTGGGCTTCGACTACCTGCGCGACAACATGGCGTTCAACAAGGATCAGCTGTCCCAGCGCGATCGCAGCTTTGCCATCGTGGACGAGGTGGACTCGATCCTCATCGACGAGGCGCGCACGCCACTGATCATTTCCGGCCCGACCGATGACGCACCGCAGCTGTACGTGCGCCTCGACAAGCTCGTGCCGCACCTTGAGCGCGCCGAAACGCCGGAAGATCCCGAGGAAATCCCCGATGGTGATTTCACCGTCGATGAAAAGCAGAAGCAGGTTTACCTGACTGAATCCGGCATGGCCCATGTCGAGGAGCTCATGGTCAAGGAGGGCCTGCTCAAGGAAGACGACAGTCTCTACAACGCCAACAACCTGAGCCTCGTCCACCACCTGAACGCCAGCCTGCGTGCGCACCACCTGTTTTCCCGTGATGTCGATTACATCGTCAAAGACAACGATGTGGTCATCGTGGACGAGTTTACGGGCCGTACGCTGGCGGGACGTCGCTGGTCCGATGGCCTGCACCAGGCCGTGGAGGCAAAAGAGGGTGTGCCGATCCAGCGCGAGAACCAGACGCTGGCGTCCATCACCTTCCAGAACTACTTCCGCCTTTACGACAAGCTGGCCGGCATGACCGGTACGGCCGACACGGAAGCCTACGAATTCCAGACCATCTACAGCCTCGAGGTGGTTGTGATCCCGACGCACCGGCCCATGGTGCGTGATGACCGGGACGACCTGGTCTTCCTGAAATCGCCGGCGAAGTACGAGGCGATCATCGAGGACATCGAGGACTGCATTGAGCGCGGCCAGCCAGTGCTCGTGGGCACCACCTCCATTGAAACCTCGGAGCTGATCAGCAAACAGTTGAAGAAGCGCAAGATCAAACACGAGGTGCTCAATGCCAAGCAGCATGAGCGCGAGGCGCACATCGTTGCCCAGGCCGGTCGTCCGGGCGCCGTGACCATTGCCACGAACATGGCCGGCCGAGGCACGGACATCGTGCTGGGCGGTAGCCTCGAGGCTGAGCTCACGGAGCTGGGCGAGGAAACGCCGACGGAGAAGATCGATTCGCTCAAGGGTGAATGGCAAGAGCGCCACGATGCGGTCATTGACGCCGGTGGCCTGCACATCATTGGTACGGAACGGCACGAGAGCCGACGCATCGACAACCAGCTGCGCGGCCGCTCCGGTCGTCAGGGCGATCCGGGTTCATCCCGCTTTTACCTGTCGCTGGAAGATAACCTCATGCGGATCTTCGCCTCCGACCGCATGGGCGGCATGATGAAGCGCTTTGGCATGAAGGAAGACGAGGCCATCGAGGCCGGCATGCTGAACCGGGCCATCGAAAACGCCCAGCGGAAGGTTGAGGGCCACAACTTCGACATCCGCAAGCACCTGCTCGATTACGACGACGTGGCCAACGACCAGCGCCGCGTGGTGTATCAGCAGCGCCAGGACCTCATGGAGCTCGAGGACGTTCACGAGACCATCGAAGGCTATCGACATAACGTGTTCGAAAACCTCGTCGGGCGCTTCGTGCCGCCGGGCAGCATCGATGAGCAGTGGGATCTGACCGGCCTCGAGCAAGCACTCGACGGTGAGTTTGGCATCCATGTTCCGCTGGCCCGCTGGGCGGAAGAGGGTGACCTGCCCAACGAAGAGGTCATTCGCGAGCGCGTGGACGAGGCCGTGCTGAAGCACTTCGAGGCCAAGGAAGCACAGACCGGTCCCGAGGTCATGCGTGGCTTTGAGAAGGCGCTGATGCTGAACGTGCTCGACCAGCAGTGGAAAGACCACCTTGCGCGCATGGACTACCTGCGCCAGGGTATTCACCTGCGCGGCTATGCCCAGAAGCAGCCCATGCAGGAGTACAAGCGCGAGGCGTTTGAGATGTTCACGAGCCTCATGGACAACGTTGAGCATGAGGTGACGCGCATACTCGCGCGTGTGCAGGTCCGCGCGGAAGAAGACGTGGAGGCGGTCGAAGGCCAGCGTCAGACCGACGCGCCGGTCCAGTATCGGCACGATCCGGCCGCACCCATGCCGGCCCAGCCGGCACCTCAGCCGGTTGCAGCCGGCGTCGCGGCTGGCGGCGCAGCGGCGAGTGCGGCTGCGGGTGGCGCAGCGGCGGGTGCCGTGCCCCCGGTCGGGCAGCAGACCCAGCCCTTTGTTCGCGATGAGAAAAAGGTGGGGCGTAACGAGCCTTGTCCCTGCGGTTCCGGTCGAAAGTACAAGCAGTGCCACGGGAAGTTGAGCTGACGGCTTGTCAACGCTCGATCCCAGCACCTTTTTCGACAACCTGACCCGTTCCGAGGACGGCATCTGGCGAGCAGCGAACGAGGAGCGCATCAGCTACCCGGCAGGCGGACACGCCTCCTGCTTCGCGGTCGAAGACAACTCCTTCTGGTTCCAGCACAGAAACCGTTGCATCGTTGAAGTGGTGCGCCGCTTTGCCGGGGATCGCCGGCCCTTCGTCGACGTCGGCGGTGGAAACGGTGTTGTGGCGCATGCACTGCAGTGCGATGGCTTCGAAACCGTGCTCGTTGAACCAGGGGCCGAGGGGGCGGCCAACGCACGCAAACGCGGTGTGGATCACATCATTCAGGCGACGCTCGAATCTGCCGGCGCCTTGCCCAATCGTCTGCCCATGGTCGGCCTGTTTGATGTCATTGAACACATCGAGGACTCGGTGGCGTTTCTGCACCGCCTCAGGGGCTATCTCCATGACGATGGCGTTCTGTTCGGGACCGTGCCGGCCTACCAATGGCTCTGGTCGGATGAAGATGTCCACGCGGGGCACTTCCGCCGCTATACAAAAGAGTCCCTAGCGCAGGAACTGAATGGCGCGGGCCTTCGCATCGAGTACGTCACCTACTTCTTCCGACCGCTCATCGCCCCCATCTGGGCGCTTCGGACCCTGCCTTCGAAATGGTCCCCAGAGCCCAGGGCGCGTGCACCGGAAGACGCCGAGCGTGATCACGCTTCGGAGTCGGGTCGTCTCAGTGGCCTGCTGGGGCGAATGCTCGCGGGTGAAGTGGGAACGATTCGCCGTGGGGCATCGCTCAGCTTCGGCGCGAGCTGTCTCTTCGCCGCCAGAGTCCGAGACTGAACAATCGGGTTGGGGGCGATTCGGCGCACCTTGAAGCGTCAAGGCGGATGTCCGTCATTCGACTTCTCAATGGCCTCACCACGATCAACTAGCGTGAAATGAATGCCCTCGCCTCTGCGCCTTTGCAGAGGAGGAGATCGAACGCCGACACGGCGTGTTCAAAGGGCGGGTGGGGTTGGTCATACTCTGGATATTCCGGATACGCGAACCACTCGACCTCGATCCCTGCTTCATGGAACCGTTTTTGTTCGAGGTAGTCTCTGGCGGCGGGCCCGGACAGGTACCTATCGCAGTGCATGCGCTGGCAAAGGTAAACCAGGCGTTCCGTCGGATTCAGTGAATCTACGGAGCCGTCTTCCAAAAGCTCGCTGGAACACACCAGCGGCGTATCGATCTCCAGGATCATGCGTATGCGGTCCAGGAAGTGCATGCAGATGTCGACGAGACTGCTTGATGGGC
>JBCDHO010000205.1:0-5414 GCA_038749855.1 Pseudomonadota bacterium | reverse complement strand
GTTTGCGTATGTGCTCTTACAGGAGGGGGTCCATGCGCGTTTTCTATTGCTTGTGTTGTCTGTTTCTGAGCGGCAGCGTTATGGCTGCGGAGGGGCCGGACGATTTTGCATGGTTTGCCGGTGAAGCGGATGCCATAGCGGCCCTGTCGCAGGACCAGACGCTCGCGGTCTTCGAGTGCACCCAGTGCGATGTGGACAACGCCTATCACCAAACCACCCGCGATCTCATGATCCACCTGCTTGGCGAGTTGCGCGCCAACGAGCAGCCAACGCGTGGGACCTTTCTCTTGCGCGAACGAACGCCACCGCGCTACTACCGGCAAAACGCTGGCGAGGTTGAGCTTCAGGGCGCGGTTCGCCCGGGCTGCAGCCAGGCGCGCTGGGTACCCAGCCTGACCCGCTGGTCCTATGACCTTGACGCAGACCAGGCCTCGCCCGGCACCAGCGCCTGTCTCGGTTCCCTGGAGGAGCAGGAGCCGATTCGCATGAGCTGTGCGGGCTGCGATCTGGACCGTTTCGTTCAATCACCGGCCTTGCTGGAGCAGCTCAAGGCTGCCCATTGGGCCTTGTTCAGTAATCGGGGTGTGTCGTCGGGTTTCATCATCATCACCGACAGCCAGGATCGGGGCTTTCGGCGTTTGGACTATCGCGCCTATCCCGCCGGCCTGTACCTGGGGCCGGCCGATGGCGACTACTTCCGCGTGCCGGTGGGTGAATCGCCAGAGCTGGTGCAGACACCCTAACGGCTCAAAGCAGGTGCCGCAGGCTCGGCAGGTACTTTTCCAGCGATCCTGTATTGAAGGCCACCACCTCCTCGCCGGCCTTAAGGAGGCCTGAGTCGAGCAGACGAGGCAGGGCGGCGAGGCAGGCGGCGCCTTCGGGGCTGATCCACCAGCCCTTTTCCCGCCAGACGTGGGAGAGTGTGGCCTCGATGTCCTGCTCGGGGATGGCAAGCGCCGTACCGCCGGAACGCCGAATGATATCCAGCACCTTGAACTGACCCACGCCGGCCGGGACATTCAGTCCATAGGCAATCGTGTATTCCGCTTCAACCGGGCTCGTGTCTGCCGCACCGGCCTCTAGCGCGTTGACCAGCGGCGGTGTGCCTTCGAACTGCACGCACACGACCCGGGGTCGGCGCTCGTCGATGAGGCCGAGGGCCTCGAGCTCGTCCCAGGCTTTCCACATGCCCAGCACGCCCGTACCGCCGCCCGTGGGATAAATCACCACGTCGGGCAACGACCAGGGCGAGCCGGCGGCGGCAGGTTCAGCCAGCTCCAGGCCGAGCGTCTTCTTTCCCTCGATCCGCCAACCCGGCTCCTGGAAGGTGGCAACACTGAACCAGCCTTTGGGAATCCAGTCAGCCTTCAGCAGCTCACCGGCCTCACGGATCGTGCCCTCGACCAGTTCCAGGTGAAAGCGGTCCGTGGTCTGTGCCAGGGCTGCCACCCGTCCAAGGATGGGCATGGGTGTGTTGTCCGGCATGGCGACGACGGCCGAGAGGCCGCCCGCATCGGCATAGGCGCAGAGGGAATCACCCGCGTTCCCCTGGGTTGGTATCGCCAGCCGTTCCAGGCCGAAGCGCCGGGCCATGGAGACAGTCATGGTCATGCCACGGTCCTTGAAGCTCTGGGTCGGGTTGGCGCCAAATCCGGGGTGCGCTTTGCCTTCATCCTTGATAGACAGCTGGAACCGCGCTTTTCGCGCTGGCTCGTAGTCACTGTAGTCGAGGAGGGGGGTACACCCTTCGCCGAGACTGACCATGTGCTTTGCGTCGACCGGATCGTCGGCATTCAGGGCGAGGAGGGCGCCGAAGCGCCAGAGACTGCGCCGCTCAGGGTGATACCAGCCGGCCCCCGGGTGTTCGGCAGCGAGCCGCTCGAGGTCGAGCACGATCTGCACCGGGCGATCGTCGACGAGGCACAGGTTCATGACCGTGTCGGCGGGATAGCGGGCACCGCAGGCGGTGCATTCGAGGTGGTGGGCGTAGCTCATGGCGTCTCGGGTCGGTCCCTTGATCGGCCCGGATGGTATCACTGGCAAGAGCGGCGAAGGGTCATCGGGCGGGGGTATCATGGCCTCCCTCGCCGCAAAAGCCGATAGCGGATGTTTGAACCATGAACATTGACGGAATCCCCTGGCGCACGATCTGGCCTGAACCGACCGGAACGACGGTTGGCATCATCGATCAGACGTTGCTGCCCCATCGTTTCGAGACACGAACCCTGAGCACGCTGGAGGACGCTGCAGAGGCCATTGCCACCATGCGGGTGCGCGGCGCTCCCCTCATCGGCGCCACCGCGGCCTATGGCCTAGCGCTCGGACTCCAGCGAGACCCGAGCGACGCCGGACTCGTTGATGCCTGTGCGATACTCACGGCTACGCGCCCCACGGCTTCCAACCTGGCCTGGGCGCTGCGCAGGCTCAGCAACGGCCTGCATGCCGTGCCGGCGACCGAGCGCGCCGAGCGCGCTTTCGCGCTGGCCGGAGCACTTTGCGACGAGGACGCGGCCATCAATGAAGCCATCGGCGATCACGGCCTTGGACTCATTGAGGAGCTTCTGGCGCAGCGCAACAGGCCCGGGACCTTTCACCTGCTGACCCACTGCAATGCAGGCTGGCTCGCGACCGTGGACTGGGGCACAGCGTTGGCGCCCATCTACAAGGCCCACGATGCCGGGCTCGACGTGCACGTTTGGGTCGATGAGACCCGGCCACGCAACCAGGGGGCGGCCCTCACGACCTGGGAGCTAGCGTCCCACGGCGTTGCCTTCGATGTCATCGTCGATAACGCGGGTGGACACCTCATGCAGCACGGTCTTGTTGACCTCGTGATCACCGGGACCGACCGCACGGTTCGCAGCGGCGATGTCTGCAACAAGATTGGCACCTACCTGAAGGCCCTGGCGGCCCACGACAACGGCGTGCCGTTTCATGTCGCGTTGCCGGGCCCCACGATTGACTGGAGTCTAAGCGATGGTGTGGCCGACATCCCCATCGAGGAGCGCGACCCGAAAGAGGTGACGCACATCGAGGGGCTGGCGCCTGGTGGGGCTGTTGAGGCTGTACAGCTCACTCCGCCCGGGGCCATGGCGCGTAACTTTGCCTTCGACGTAACACCGGCTCGACTGGTGACCGGGTTCATTACCGAGCGTGGTTGTTGCCCGGCCAGCGAGGCGGGCCTGCTCGGCCTCTATCCGGAGCAGGCGGGGGGCGCCGCAGCGTGACCGCGGCCGCCTTGCTTCAGGCCGCCCGGTCACTGGAATCCACGGGCAATGTCGGGACCTCGGGCAACCTGAGTGTTCGCCATACGGATCCTGCGCAGGGTCCGGGCATGCTCATCACGCCCTCAGGGGTTCCCTACGAGCAGCTCCAGGAGGACGCCCTGGTGTTCGTTGATTCCGAAGGCGCGCCGCGGGGACGCTATGCACCATCCAGCGAGTGGCGTTTTCACCTCGCGATCTACGCAGACCGTCCCGATGCTGGCGCCGTGGTCCACAGCCACTCGCCCCATGCCACGGCCCTGGCCTGCCTCGGACGCCCCTTGCCTGCCTTCCATTACGAGGTGGCTTTCGCCGGCGGTAAAGACATCCGCTGCGCCCCCTATGCGACCTTCGGCACCGAGCAGATCTCGGTGAACGTGCTGGCCGCACTGGAAGGGCGCCGTGCCTGCCTGATCGCCAACCATGGCGCGGTCTGCCTGGGTGAAACCATGGACAAGGCCCTGTTCCTTGCACGGGAACTTGAGCAGCTGGCGCGTATCTACAGCCTGTGCCTGGC
This sequence comes from Pseudomonadota bacterium, assembly GCA_038749855.1. Classification (GTDB taxonomy): domain Bacteria; phylum Pseudomonadota; class Gammaproteobacteria; order Xanthomonadales; family SZUA-36; genus Marinihelvus. Next base: position 1,634 of record JBCDHO010000205.1, on the reverse strand, counting down.
CATGGGTGAGCCAAAGGTGCTGTCCGATGAGGAGATGGCCCACGTGGTGGAGAAATTTGCGGCCTACGGTCCTCGGGAAGTCTGACCTATACTACGCCCCCGCTCGGACGTGAAAGCCTGGCCGCCTGAGGGCGGTCTGCTCAGCACACAACACTCAAACCTAGCGTGGCCCGCTATGGCCGCGAGCGAGAATCACATGAACAAGCTGCTACCCCTTTTCGCCGTCGGCGCCCTCATGACCTTCCAGGCCGAGGCGCGCGATAACTTCGTCACCAGCCCGACCGCGCCCTATCCCCCGGGCTGTACGTCCAGCAACAACACGGGTGTGATCACACCGACCGGTGGCCGCCAGGTCTACAACGACAGCAACATTACCCTGCGCGATGCGGGCGGCGGTTCTGACGCCAACGTCAACCTGCAGGTGTTCCGGCGCGGCTGCATCGATGAAGACCGTTCCCTGATGTACGTCCGGCTCGAGCCCTTTGATTTCATGCGCGAAGTGGCGGTGCCGCGTGCCTTCCTCCTGCGCGGCGATACGCGCATCCCCATGCGCCTGACGCCGGAGGCCAACACCTTCGAAGTCGATTTCACCGGGTTTCTGCTGCAGCCGGGCGTGTACGAGTTCCTGGTGGATGGTGCGGCGGAATCCCGCTTCCGGCCGGGAGACCCCGTGGTAACACCCCAGGAGTACACGGGGCCGATCACGCTGGTCCTCCAGGACGCGCTGGACCCGAGCAATGAATACACGCTGCCCTTGCCCGCCTGGCTGGAGACCATCCGCCCGCCCCGCTACCCCCTCAATGGTCGGCTCAGCGGCCCCTGGGTGTCCGCGGGTGCTGAGCGCCAGGGGTTCGTGATTTCCTTCAATGAGTTTCTCGCCGAAGACGGTGTCGAGCAGCAGGTGTTTTTCTCCTGGTACACCTTCGATGCGGACGGTGAGCCCCTATGGCTGGCGTCCAGCAATTTCTACGACTTCAATGCGTCCCAGGTCGAGCTGCCCCTGTCCCTGCTGACCGGCGGCGAATTCCTGGGCGACCAGGCGCCGACGGAAACGCCCGTGGGCAGTGCGCTGATGCGGACAGAGGGGTGCAACGAGATTACGCTGACCTACGACCTCGAAGCGATCGGCCTGGGCAGCGGCTCGCTGACGCTCGAGCGGAGCTTTGCGTTGGAAACGGCGGGCTATGCCTGCCGGGACGTACAGGCGCGCCTCGACGATCTCGGTCGCTGAGCGCTCAGCGAAGCCGGCAACCCGCTGGCTTGCGGTCGGCGGGAACCGGCAAATTTCGGTGGCTGATCCGAAACGCCAGTGAAATGAACGCTGCGCTGCGCTAGGCTTGCCAAACGGGGGAGCACTGATCCTTCGACTACCACATAACGAGGAGGAGCCATGGGCTGCAAGGTGACGATGTCGCTGGTGAGCGAACGCCAGGACGGGCCGATTGGGGATGACTGGAAGTACGAAGTCCAGGCCAAGGTGTTCAACGAGGGCCTGAAGGGCAAGGGCCAGATCAAGGTAGCCAAGCATAATCTGCCGGGCGGGCAGACCGTCGAGCCACCGGGACCCCCGGAGCCGGTGGTCATGGACGCCGGCGCCTGCGGTGGCACAGTGCTCGTGCGCGTGGTGGTTAACG
>JBCDHO010000204.1:0-5419 GCA_038749855.1 Pseudomonadota bacterium | reverse complement strand
CACTCGTGTTCCTGCTTGCCTCGGAGGTCAACTTCAATGACATCTGGGCGATTACGGGGATTCCCGTCTCCCCCTTCGATAACCGGGATGCGGACCTACAGGTCACGGGCTCCGGCGGTGTGGCCCTGATCGCCCAGCTCGGCGAAGAGCTGGTGCGCGAGGGACGCCTGTCCGTCGGCCAGCTGGTGACCATCTACTCCGGTCAGAGCGAACTCCTGTCGCCGGACCAGGGGCTGGACCCCATGGCCGCCAACTTTCACATCCAGGGCTACGAGATCAACGACGGCTCCCATGCCCAGTTCCTGGTGGTCCAGGGCCCCCAGCTTCAGCCCAAGCTCCCCAGCCTCACGATTGAGCAGGCAGCTGCGAGTGGCCTGACCCAGGGAACGATTCACCGCGCCCTCTACCGCACGCTGGACATCGAACCCGGTAAGCGGCTGTTTTCCGAAGGTGCCTCCACGGGCACAGGCCTCGAGTGCCTGCGGGCCGCGAAACGCTCCGGCCTGGGCGTTGCCGGCATGGTCTCCAGCGAGGCGCGCGCGGAACGCGTCCGCGCCTACGGCGGCGCGCCCGTCAACCGAAAGGACCCGCGGTGGGCCGATATCTTTTCATCCGTGCCCGATGACGAAGCGGCCTGGGCGGCTTGGGAGCGCGCCGGCGAAGCCTTTGTGAAGGCGGTCCATGACGATGCCGGCGGACCCATGGATTACGTGGTGTCCCACGCCGGCGAACGCGCCTTTCCCCGCTCTTTCCAGCTCCTCGGCGACGGCGGCGTGCTGACCTTTTTCGGCGCGACCTCCGGCTACCGCTTCTCTTTCATGGGCAAGCCGGGCCGTGCTGCGCCGGACACCATGCTCACGCGGGCCGGGCTGCGCGCGGGCCAGGCCCTGCTGGTGGTTTATGGCCCTGGGGCCGAGGACGGCATCGTAGACCCGGTGGCCGTGGAGGCCATCGAAGCCGGCTGTGCCCGGGGCGCCCGCGTGGCGGTCCTCGCCGATACGGTGCCCCAGCGCGAGTTCGTGACCTCGCTCGGCTTTGGCGCCCAGCTGGCCGGCGTGGTCAGCGTGGAAGAGATTGCCCGGCGCCTCGGTGACGAATTCGATCCGCCCGGGGCCTTGGCCCCCATGCCCAGCCCCTTCACCGAGTCAGCGGAGTTCAAGGAGGCCGTCCGGGCCTTCTCGGACCGTACGCTCAAGCCCATCGGCTCGGCCATCGGGCCCCTGCTTCGTACCACGCTGGACAAGCGCGGTCTGCCGGACGTGGTGTTCGAGCGCCGCGACCGAGACGGCCTGGCGCTGGCGACCTCGCTGGTCAAGCCCAACCACGGGCAGGTGGTCTACGCGGAAGAACTCGCCGGCCGCCGCTTCAGCTTCTATGCGCCGCAGGTGTGGATGCGCCAGCGACGCATCCTCATGCCGAGCGCGGAGATTCGCGGCACGCACCTAAACACGGCGCGGGAGTACGCGGAGGTGCTCGAGCGCCTGGCCGCCGGCATGATCGACGTCGTCGACCCCGTTCCCATACCCCTGACCGAGTTGCCCACGGCCCACCAGGCCATGTGGGACAACGCCCATGCCGGTGCCACCTACGTGGCCGTGCACGGGCTTCCGCGCGCGGGTCTGAAAACCCGCGACGAACTCTACCGCGCCTGGGCGATCCGCGAAGCGGAGCGCCAGGGCATCGAACTCACTCGGGTCGATACCGGGTCCGCAGGAACCCTCCGATGAGCAGCATTCACAAAGACGCCCTCGGCGACACCGCCGCCGCCAATGACGCCGGCAATGCCCCCCGCAGCCAGGCTGGCGCCCGGCTTGCCGGCAAGGTGGTGATTCTCACCGGCGCCGCCGGCAACATCGGCTCGTTCATCAGCCGTACGCTCTTGCGCGAGGGTGCCAGGCTGGTCATGACCGGCCGCAACGAGGCAAAGCTCCTGGCCTTCATCGACCAGCTGGCGGAGGAGGGATACGCGCGGGACGCCATGCACCCGGCCATCGGGGACTGCGCGCTGCCGGACGTGTGCCGCGCCATCGTCAGCGAAACCGTCGACCACTTCGGCGCCCTTGACGTGCTGATTAACAACGCCGGGGGCGCCGGTCCGAAGCAGACCCTGGAAAACATTCCCCTCGACGAGGCGGAGGGCCGCGCCAGCGGTGACAACGAGACCCTATACGAGGCGGCCATGAACCTGCTCGGCGGCCCCTGGAACATGGCCCGGGCGGCTGTGCCGCACCTGGCGGACGGCGGCGCCATCATCAACGTGTCGACCATCTTCTCGCGTACACCTTACTTTGGCCGCATTCCCTACGTGGTACCCAAGTCGGGCCTGAATGCCTTCTCCGTGGGTCTGGCCCGGGAGCTGGGCGACGGGGACCGGGGCATTCGCGTGAACAGCCTGTTCCCGGGCCCGATCGAGTCCGAACGCATCGATACGGTGTTCCGGGCCATGGACAAGCTCCAGGACCAGCCCGAGGGCACCACGGGGCAGCAGTTCAGGGACCTCATGATCGTCCGCCGCCCCGATTCCGAGGGCAAGATGGTCTACCGCTATCCGACTCCCCAGGACGTGGCCAACACGCTGTGCTGGCTGGCCACCGGAGAGAGCGGTGCCTTCTCAGGTCATTCCTTTGAGGTCACCAACGGCATGCAGGTGCCGGCCCAGAGTCGCGCCAAGCTCGTTTCCTGGCCTGACAACCGCCTTGTGGACCTGCACGGCCAGGTGGTGCTGGTGGTCGGCGGCGCCGACCTCGACGAGGCCATGGCCTTTGTCGAGCGCAACCGCGAACGCGGCGCCTCCATCGCCCTGGCTTTCCGCACGATGGAGAACGTCAGCCGGGCCCGTGCCCGCATCCAGGCCCTGAACGACCCGGACATTCGCCTGCTGCGCCTGGACCCGCTGCAGCCGGAGTCCGTGGAACGCGCCTTTGAGTTCCTGTCCGATCAGTTCGGACGCCTGGACGGCGTCATCATGCTGCCGAAAACCCCGAACGGACAGCACGGCTACTCCCTCGGCACAGCGGAAGACGAGGACGTGGAGACCTTCGTCAACGAGGAGCTCGTTGCGCCCGTGGCCTTCGCACGCGCCCTCGCACGCAGCCTGCACCTGCACATGGAAATGGACGATGCACCCATGGTGTGCTTCGTCACCAACCCGGACGACGGCCACGGCAACCGGCTCAACGAGATCAAGCGCGCCGCCGTCGAGGCCCTGATCCGCGTATGGCGGCTCGAGGAGGACTACCGCGTGCGCAAGGGCGAACGCCCCTGGAGCTGCCTCGTGAACCAGCTTGTGCGCTACGACAACTGCGAACCGGACAACCTGGCGTTCACGGCGGACTGGACGGCGACGCTGAACAACCGGGCGCGCAAGATGGACCCGATCAACCTGTGGGTGCCCAAGAGCATCGGCCGCGCCACGGGCAAGTCTGCCAAACCCCTGGCGATCCAGCGCGTGCTGCCGGGCCTGCACAGCGGCAAGTGCGCGGTGGTGACCGGCGCCAGCCTGGGCATCGGGCTGCAGCTGGGCCGCTACCTGGCCATGGCGGGGGCGCGTGTGCTCCTGAGCGCCCGGGGCGAGCCTCGGCTTGCGGAAGCACGCGACAGCATCGTCGCCGAGCTCCGGGCCATCGGCTATGCCCGCCCGGAGCAGCGTGTGCACATTCTGCCGGGCATCGACGTCGGCGACGAAAACGCCCTCGACCAGCTCTACGAACACGCCTTTGAGTGTTTTGGCGAGGTGGACTACCTGATCAACAACGCCGGAATTTCCGGCGCTGAAGAAATGGTCGTGGACATGGAACGGGACGCCTGGGACCGCACCATGGAGACCAACCTGATTTCCAACTACTCGCTGATCCGTAAGTTCTCACCGCGCATGAAGGCGAAGGGTGCGGGCCGCATTCTGAACGTATCGAGCTACTTCGGCGGAGAGAAGTACCTCGCGGTGGCCTACCCGAACCGGGCCGACTACGCCGTTTCCAAGGCCGGTCAGCGCGTGCTCGCGGAGATTCTTTCGCGCCACCTCGGTCCGGAGATCCAGATCAACGCCATGGCGCCCGGCCCGGTTGACGGCGCGCGCCTGCGCGGCCTGGAGGGCGCGCCCGGACTCTTCGAACGCCGCGCCCTGCTCATCCTCGAGAACAAGCGCCTGAACCAGGTGCACAAGGCCATGCTTGCCGTGCTCGAGACCGACGGCAATGAAGCCCTGCAACGACTGGCGGAAAACCGCATCGAGGAACTGCAGCGCTGGGACCCGGCCCCGGAGCCCTTCCGGCGCGTATTTGCGCAGGCCCAGGAAGGCCGTCAGAAGGCCAGCGCCACCCACTACCTGTTGAACCGCCCGCTCGCGGAAAAGCTCATGAAACGCCTCGTGCTGGGTGGCGTTCTGCCGCAGCTGGAGGCAGAGGCCTTCCTCGAGCGCTTCGTGGAGCCCGAAAGCGAGCCTTTCTTCTCGAAAAAGGACATCAAGCGCGGCGCGGCTCGCATCGAGGAAGGCATCATCAATCGCCTGCACCTGCACCGCATGCCCACGGATGAACAGGTGGCCCTGTCCACGGTGTTCAGCCTCGCCGACGACATCGTCAGCGGCGAATCCTTCCACCCGTCGGGCGGCCTGAAGTTCGACCGCTCGGTCTCCGAGGGAGAAATGCTGCTCCGGCCGGGCCGCGAGGACCTCGCGCGCCTCCAAGGCCAGCACGTCGTGCTGATCGGCGAGGCCATGGGGGATGAGCTCGTGGCCATTGCCGAGGGGTTCTGTGCGCATGCGATCGAGCGGCTCACGGTGTTGACCGCCAGTGAGCAGGCCGCTGAACTGCTGCGCCTGCGGCTTGAGAAGGCCGTGGACACGCCGCTGGAGGTTCACGCCGTCGGTGACGCGCTGGAGGCCGGCCTGGACCAGGCGATCGCGGTGACGGGGCGCATCGACACGGTGGTGTGCACACCGTTCAATCGCCTGCCCATGAAGTCTCTTACCGGGGTGGCCGGCGGCGACTGGAGTCGGGTGCTTTCCCGTGATGACTTCGCGCGTGTGGTGGACGAGCAGCTCACCCACCACTACCGCGTGGCCCGCAAATGCGCCCTCGTGCCCCACTGCCAACTGGTCCTGGTGACCCCCGATACCTCCCGCGCTTCAACCCGCGAGGAGTTCGCCCTGGCCATGTTCGTGGAAAGTTCTCTGCATGCCTTTACGGCCACGCTGGGCGTGGAGACGGAGCGGCTCCCCACCGAGCCTGCGGTCAACCAGGTACAGCTGACCCGACGGGCCCGGGCGGAAGAACCCTCCACGGAAGAAGAGCTGGCGGAAGAGTCCGAGCGTATGGTGCAGGCCATCCTGCTCTGTTCCGTGCCGGCGCCGAGTCCACGGGACAGCCGCTACCTGGCACGGATCTTCCGGGGGAACGCGGTCACGGTCTGACCCCCCCGT
>JBCDHO010000203.1:0-5426 GCA_038749855.1 Pseudomonadota bacterium | reverse complement strand
GGTGGTAGAAGCCGGTGATGGCCACCATGCGCACCGCGTAGGCGGCGATGGCCACCGCAACGGACACCGGACTCCAGCCCACCCAGAGCACACCGAGGCACGCCAGGTGCATGCCGATATACGGCATCACCCGCACCCAGTCGACCGTGCCGGCCTGACCATCATCTGCCACCGGCCGTGCAGCGGACCCGCTGTCAAACCAGGTGCGCATGGCGTCGAGCAGGCGCTTCATGAATCAGTCCACTGCTGCGGCACTTTGCGCAGACCGCTCGTGTCGTAGCCCATGTCGGCGATGCGCTGCACCAGCGCGTCATAGCGGGCCTCCGGAATCTCCGGCTCGCGCGCCATGAGCCAGACAAAGTCGCGCTTGTTGCGCCCGATGATGGTCACGGAATAGTCCTCGTCGAGATAGACAACGCGGAAGTCGGCCTTGATCGGCCACACAAAGCGCATGCCCCAGACGGCATTGTTGGTGCTGGCGTCCGGAAAGCCCTTTGGTTCGTAGCGCTTCGGTTCGCCATCAAAGCCGCCTTTGAGGAAGGTGAAAGTGGTCGCGATGGTACCGTCATCGTTCAGGTCGTAGCGCTCGATGGCGTTGTAGGCCTCTTTTTCAATGAAGGTCGGGATGTGCGCGATGACGTACCAGTCACCCATGTAGCGTTCCAGATCAACGCTGTCGACGGTTTCCAGGGGTTTCACGGAGCTACAGCCGACCAGCAGCAGCGACAGCAGCAAGGCCAGGAGCCCCGTGCCGGTTGTCCGCCGGAAGGCGCCGCGACCTGCGGAGGTTGTTGTTATTGCGTTCATGGTTCGGTTCCATCTCCTCACCGTCAGGCCGCGCTGCGCGGCGGCCCCGGAAAAAAGGCATTGGTTCGCTGTATGTAGGCCGCATAGGCCGGCCGGCGGTCACCGATCGTCTTCTCCAGCATGGTGACGCCGGAGACCCGCAGCAGCAGGACGCTCATCAGGATGGGACTGGCGATGGTCCACCAGCCACCGGCACCCGCCGCCAGCAGGTAAAAACCCCACCACAGCGTGAACTCTCCGAAGTAATTGGGGTGGCGGGTGTAGCGCCAGAGGCCCGTATCGAGCACTTTGCCCTTGTTGGCGGGGTCCGCCTTGAAGCGGGCCAGCTGGCGGTCTCCCACCACCTCGAAGAACATGCCAATGGCCCAGAGGGAGATGCCCAGCACATCCAGCAGCCCGAATGGCTTGCCGCCACTGATGGCCGCAGCGAGGGGCATGGCAACCAGCCAGGCCAGCAGCGCCTGGAGTCCGAAGACGATGTACAGGCTCTTGAGCCAGAAGTTGGGCTCGTTGTTCTTGCGGATCGCCTGGTAGCGAAGGTCTTCCCCGTCACCATGGTTGCGGCGCGTGATGTACCAGGACAGGCGCAGGGACCAGGCCGCACAGAATACGAGAATGATCCAGCCCCGCGTGTCGGTGATTCCGACCTGGAGCGCGTAGCCGATGGCGACAACAAGAAACATGAGGGACCAGAGGCTATCGACAATGCTCACGTCCTTGCGGAAGACACTCCACAGCCAGAACACCACGCCGATAGCGGCCAGGCAGGCGAGCATGACGAAATAGGCGTGCCAGCTCATGTGCGCCGCGCCGCCAGGTGCGTCGGCATATCACCCGCCGAAGTGAGCGTCCCATCAAAGCGACGCGCCAGGGCATACAGCACGGGCATGACAAGACCCCAGCACAGGGCGATGCCAATCACGGCCATCGGGCTTTCATTCAGTTCGAGAGCGCCGAGGAACGAACCGAACCAGTACACCAGGGGACCCCCCAGCAGCCCAAAGCCGACCGCGAGCAGCGGGTAGGCCCGTAGCCAGCGCATCCACGTATTGAGGGTCGTCGCAAAGCCCACCCACATGACGATAATCCAGTAGGGCGCGAGCCCTTCGACAACCACGCCCGTCTCGAAGCGTACCCAGCCAAGGGCAGCCATGAGGCTGTCAATGACCAAACCCAGGGCCGCTGCGCTGAGCAGCAGCACCAGCTCCCGGCGTGGCTGCGGCACGATGGACAGATGCAGCGCCGCCACCATGGTGACGATGACCGGGCCCACCCACGGCATGCCCGCGGCAGCGCCCAGGACGCTGCCGAACCAGCCGGCAAGAAAGGCAAGAAAGTTGACGGTCAGGCGCATGACAGTGGCCGGCGGCTCAGGCCGCCGTGCGGTCCGCCTGGCGGCTGAAGCGGTAGTGACACACCATCCACTCCTGGCCGCCGTTGAGCCCGAAAAGCTCTGCGCAGGCCATGAAAAAGATGCGCCAGCGCTGAATCCACTGCTGAACCGCCGCCTCGCCATAGACCGGCGCAAGTACAGCACGTGCCTCTTCTCGCCGGGCGTCGGTGTTGGCCAGCCAGGCGTTGGCGGTCCGCTCGTAATGCGTGCCGTCCCAGGTCCACTGCTGCTCCAGCGCCAGGTCACGCGAAAACCGCAGCGGCAGGTCCGCGCTGGGCATGATGCCCCCGGAGAAGAAATGACGGCTCATCCAGTCGCCCGGGCCGTTGTCGACAAATGCATAGGGCGTGGACCGGTGGCAGAAGATGTGCATGAAGAACTGACCACCCGGCTTGAGCCAACGGCTGATGCGGGCGAACAGCTCGCCGTAATTGCGCATGTGCTCGAACATCTCGATGGAGACGGCCCGATCAAAACGGTCCTCGATGTCGAAATCGTTCATGTCTGCCGTAATGACCCGGATATTGTTCAGGCCGCGACGCTCCGCCTCCGCCTCAATGTGCTGTCGCTGGGGCGCCGAGTTGCTGACCGAAGTCACGCGACAGTTGGGGTAGTGGCTGGCAATCCACAGGGACATGGATCCCCAGCCGCAGCCGAGGTCCAGGACGTCCATACCGTCTTCGATGCCGGCACGCTCGCAGCTGATTTCCAGTGAGCGTGCTTCCGCATCATCCAGCGTACGGGTGGATCCGTCCCAGAAGCAGGAGCTGTACTTGCGATGGGAACCCAGCACGGTTTCGAAAAACGCGGGTGGCACCTCGTAATGCTGTTCGTTTGCGAGCTCCGGCACAGGGGCCACTTCGCTGGCATTCATGGCCTCCACGAACGCATTCTTTGCCGCTGAGGACGCTTCGAGATCGCCGGCCTCGATGTCGGCGAGCCGACCGCGGCACAGGCGCCGAATCCCAGCGCGGATCGCACCGTCGGGGACCAGCCCCTTTTCTGCCCAGCCGATAGCACGGCTGCCGCGTGGCTCATCGGTTTCGGTCATGTTTTCCGCTTCTGCTGCCATGTTTCACTCCTGAAGGCCCCCTCAGGCGTCAAGGGGAACCTGTTTCTCTAGTTTGTTGAGACCCGTATCGACATCCGCGCCGAGCGGCTCGATGCCACAGCGCCGCACAGCGTCGAGGGACCGCACTGAGGCACGACCGCCCATAAACACGGGAACACCGGCCGCCTCGACCAGCGCCGGAAGTTCGCGGCGTAACAGGTCAGCGGGTAATTCCAAAAGGCCCGACAGGACAATGGCTGCGGCGCCCGTGCGTTCCGCAGCGACTGCCAGCTCCTCCAGCGGCATGTCGGCTCCGAGAATTACGGGCCGGTAGCCTGCCTCGTTCGTGGCCAGCGCCAGCAGCAGCAGACCGACCTCGTGTCGTTCGCCGGGCAGGCAGGCCATGAGTAAGCGCGGCCCGCGCGTGTTTCGGCTGCGATGATGGAAGCGCGCACCCAGCTTGTTGCGAAGGTAAAACCCAAAGAAGTGCTCTTCGGCCACCGACCCCTCGCCCACAGACCAGCGCCGGCCGATCTCGACCAGCAGCGGCGTCACCAGGTGCCGGGTGACCTCCTTGATGGGGTAGGTGGACAGGGCTTCGTTGTAAACGCCCTCGAGCGCTTCTTCGTCGAAGCGAGTGATCGCGGCCAGCATGCGCTCAAGCAGACGCTGCCACTGGTCGCCCTGCTGCTCGTTTGGCGCGATGATGATTCGTTCGTCTTCCCGCTCCAAGTAGTCACGCACCTCGGAAATGCGCATGCCCTTATCAAGAAGCCCGACAATGCGATGGATTCGGTCGATGTGGTCCTGTGCGTACAGGCGGTGGCCGCTGGCTTTGCGCAGCGGCTTGATGATGCCGTGGCGGTGCTCCCAGGCGCGAAGGGTGATGGCATTGACGCCCGTCAGCTGCGATACGGTGCGAATCGGATAGAGACCCACGGTTGTATCGTCAATGATCGGTATGGCACGTGCCATGTTGAGCTCCTGTCGTCATCGGACGGCTTTCACCGGTCCTGCACCCATCAAAACTGATGTGCTCCATACCGCCCTTTCTTCTGCAACAATTCTTGTACAAAAAAGAAACCCCGGCGTCATCGCCGGGGTAAAGGGCAATCGGGAGTGCATGAGGGTACAGAGGCTGTCACTCCCGGGGAGTTGGGGTATGAAACCTAGCAGTGGGGCGATTTCCACGGCTTGCTCGATACCTTGATCGGAACGTTAGGACACGATTCGTGAACGGTGCGTCAAGGATTCTTCACGATGGCGTCGTTAGCCTGAAAACCTATACAAAAACGATGCCCCGGCGCTGAGGGTCAACGTTCGTCATCGCACCCGCCGGCGCTTGATGGCTCAAGCCGGGAACCAGGAGAACAGACAATGATGACCTCCACAAGGACCCTTGCCACGGTCTCAAACCTGGCGCCGGGGCCCTGGCGTGTGATCAACGACGACGTCATGGGCGGGCAATCCCTGGGCCGTGTCAACGCGATCGGAGACGGCCTGCGCTTCGAAGGTGTGCTGTCCCTGGCCAACAACGGCGGGTTCAGTTCTACGCGGCGACTGCTGCCGGAGGCACCCCGCGGAACCCGGGGCGTGCGACTCGAAGTTCGCGGAGATGGGCGCGACTACCAGGTGCGGCTGCGACAGGGTGATGCCCTGGACGGGGTTGCCTGGCGGGCACCCTTCCGCACGTGCGATGAGTGGTTAGTGGTGCAGCTTGGATTCACGGACTTCGAGCCCGTTTTTCGTGGACGCCCGGTTCCGGAAGCCGGGGCAATAGACCCATCACAGATTCTCCAGGTCGGCTTCATGATTGCCGATCGTTGTGCGGGGCCTTTCGCCCTGGAGGTCCGGCGCCTCGAATTTTTCTGATCACACCTAAGGCAGCTGCTGCCCAACCCCCTGGCGTGCGACACTGCGGATTGCTGCGTCGTTCACGGAGCAAGCACAGCAAGAAAGCAGCCCTGTAGATTTCTATCTCATTGTTTTAAAAAGCTTTGGCGTGTGTGGCCGCAAAACCCTGTGATACTTTCGTGACATTCCGGGTCTACTCTCCGAACATCTGACGGGAGTAAGACGTGAAGCAGCACCGGGTACTGGTTGTCGAAGATGAACGTGATATCGCCGCCCTGCTCCATCTGCACTTGGGTGACGCGAATTGTGATGTGACCCTGG